>SLRB01000101.1 GCA_007131165.1 Bacteroidales bacterium
CCCCTGACGGAAGGTCGCTGAAGCTGGGTATGGAATTCATTTTTCCTTATATAGCGGACAAGGATTCATGGCCTTTCGGCAAAGATGTATATATCTGGGATGAATGGCCGGTGAGGCAGTCTTCCCTGCTGTTTGCCGGACTGGCATACAATATCCCGGAATATATCGACATGTACCTCTCACTTCCCTCAGATCCTGATCATCCCGAAGTGATCCGCAACCTCCCGGTGCGGCATCCCGTGATCTGGATGGACCTGGAGTGATGTTTAACCGACCCTTCTGCAGGTGTTCTTAAATCTGTTGTACAAAATCATCTACCTGATTAATGTTCCCGGATTTTTTTGTAACATTGCTCCTGGGTGCCGGTTCAATAATCCCGAGTAAATAGTTGTACTCGTTATACCCGTCATTTTACAATTGCTCTAATTCTGCCAGGATGAACACGGTTGCAATTAGTGTTTATAATTTATTGAAATGATAACAAATGGGGCTTAACAGGAAAACTGAAAAGATCTTATTCACCCGTGCCCGGGAGGGTGATGAAGACTCTTATGAGATCCTGTTCAACCATTATTACCACAGGTTATGCACCTATGCTGCTATATTTGTTAAATACCCTGATGTAGCCGAAGAGGTTGTGCAGGAGACGTTTATCCGGATATGGGAAAAACGTGGCATGATATCAATCAGAACAACTTTTAAGGCTTATCTATACAGAAGCGTCCACAATAGCTGCATTAATTACCTTAAGGGGAAGAAGTTTCTGAGCGAAAAGGACGAGGCTTTCCGGAACGAAGTATTAAAACAATCTGAAGTAAATATCAGGCACATGGATACCGGGATAATTGACAAAATTGTGTCCGAGGAGTTTGATAAAGAATTCAGGAAAGCCCTTAAAAGCCTCCCTGCACAATGCCTCGAAGTCTTCATGATGTGCAGGGACGAACAACTCAGCTATTCTGAAACAGCTGAAAAAATGGGCATTTCTGTCAATACTGTCAAAACACAGATGAAAAGGGCATTGTCAAAGTTGAATGATGCTTTGCAAAAGAACTTTAAAGGATAAAGGCTTTATTTGTTTTTGGCATCATACCCGGTTTTATCCATGATGAAAAGAAAACTATGAAAAATCATAATCGTTGTCACCCCGTGGCACCTTGTTTTTTGTCATAATAATAACAACGCAAGATTGAACATGAAGAAAGATTTTAATATAGATGATCCGTTTGACAATTTGATCATCCGTTTTTTAAACGGGCAATTGACAGTTGAAGAAACAGATAAACTTGAAAGTTTAATAGAAGAATCTCCGGAAAACCAGGAAGTTTTTCGTGCTTATCAGAAAATATGGCTGGGCAGTTCTGCCCTGTTGCCGGATGAAAGGTACAACGCCTTACGTGCATGGAAACGGGTTTCTGAAGGGATGGATAAGTCAGCCAGCCGCCGTCTTTACGCTTCAAGGAGAGCTTCAAGGCATATTTATATGGGCCTTTCAAAAATCGCAGCACTGATTGTTGCTGTTTTCATCATTGGAGTTCTTGCTACATATCTTGTCTTTATGAACTATCATGGTGTATCTGCTGAAAACTATACTGAAATATCTGTTCCCCAGGGTTCCAGATCGCAAATTGTTTTACCCGACAACAGCAGGGTATGGCTAAATGCCGGAAGTACGATCCGGTACCCGGATAATTTCGACCGAATTGACAGGGTTGTTGAACTGGAGGGTGAGGCATATTTTGATGTAGTTTCAAATCCACGCAGACCCTTTATTGTTAGTACAGAATATTTAAGGGTACGGGCCACTGGTACAGCCTTTAATGTTAAGGCATATCCTGATGACGAGGTTGTTTCTGCCACACTGGTTGAAGGAAATGTAACAGTCGAGATTCCTGATATCAACGATACACCATTATCCTACAATCTTGAACCCAGGCAGAATTTTACTTACAATATTGCTGCAAGAAGCGTTGTCAGTTCCGAAATAGTTGAGCATGACGAAAGAGAAGACAAACTCCCTGCTGAACCTGTTGCAGAAGATATTACCGGGTTGCCTGAACCAAGAATATTGGTCAGAACCAATATCAGGCCGGAATTATACACATCATGGAAGGATGATGAGTGGGTTGTGGAAGGTGAAACCATGGCAGATATGGCTGTTATGCTGGGCAGGAGGTTTAACACGAAAATAAATATTGAAACTGAGGAATTGAAGCGTTACAGGTTTACCGGAAGGATCATGAATGAAACACTTGAGCAGGTCCTTGAGATACTTCGAATGACTACGCCACTGAAATACTCTGTCGGGAAGGGATATGTTGACTGGGAGATTGATCCCGATTTGAAAGAGGAATATGAGTTGTTACTGGATAAAAGTTAAAGAATATAATCCTAACACAATACACCTGAATGTTTAACCTAACCAAAAATCCATACAATATGACAAAAAACCTTTGAAAAAAACCGGGGCATGGACCCCGGCTTATTAATCTCGCTGATAATCCGTGCCGGGAATATCAGCAATCTTACAACTGATTAAAACATTGCAAAATTATGAAAAAAAACCTACCTGAGCACTCTTTTTTCATAAATAAAGAGTTGCGAAAAATTTTACTGGTCATGAAAAATTCTCTGTTAATTTTTTTGATTGCCATTGCACAGGTGTCGGCTTCGGTTTCAATTCATGGCCAAAACCTGACTTTAATGGCTGAAGGAAATACTGTGCGCGAGGTTTTCAAGCAAATTGAAAACGAAACAAATTACCGGTTTTTCTACAACGATGAATTCCGGGACCTCTCAAAATCACTATACTTTGAAATGAGAGATTATCATATCAGTGAGGTATTGGATATGATGCTTGCGAATTCTAATGTCACATACAGAATTCTTGAAAACGACGTTATTGTGATCACACCTCTTAATAACGAGGTGCAGGAGATCACGATAATGGGAACTGTGACCGATGCATCTACAGGAGAACCTTTACCCGGGGCAAGTATTGTTGTCCAGGGTACAACGACGGGTACTACTACTGGAGTTGATGGAGAGTACTCTATTAACGTCCCAAGTCGCGATGCAATCCTGGTAGTTTCATTCGTGGGTTATCTTACAAGAGAAATCCTTGTAGGCGATAATAACGTAATAAATGTCAATCTTGAAGAAGATATCCGATTGCTTGATGAGATTGTAGTTGTTGGATATGGGACACAGAGAAGAAGCGATATCACCGGTACGGTTGCTTCACTGGGTCAGGAAAGACTTGAAATGGTACCAAATATCAATATTGCCCAGGCTGTGCAGGGAGCTATCCCTGGAGTAATGATACAGACCACATCAGCCGGCGCTTCTCCCAATCAGGTTATTATGGTTAGAGGCAGGAATTCAATAACTGCCAGTAACACTCCCCTTATTGTAGTGGATGGTGTTCCCTACGGGGGAAATATTGGTGATATTAATCCAAGCGAAGTTGAATCTATTGAAATTCTTAAGGACGCTTCTGCTGCGGCCATCTATGGATCAAGGGGATCTAACGGGGTAATTCTTATAAGCACCAAGACCGGAGAGAGGGGTGAGACAAGGCTTACCTATGACGGATATTATGCTGTCCAGGACTATGCCAATCTGGTTAGACCGATGGATGGCCATGAGTTCTATCATTTTAAGGAGGAACGCTTCCCCGGCCAGATCACTTTGTCGGAACAGGCTGTTTATGATGCCGGTGCCTGGGTTGACTGGTTGGATCTGGGATTGCGTAATGGAAATAGTCAGCAGCATAACCTCGCTGCTTCCGGTGGTTTTAACAACACAAGCTTTTATATTGGTGCTGGTGTTACTGATGTTCAGGGTCTTCGTAAGAATGATGATTATCTGCGTATTTCAACCCGTTTTAATGTTGATACGAAGGTAGCGGACTGGCTTTCGATTGGTACCAGAACTCAGTTAGCTTATGTTGATCAGAGTGGTGTGCCTGTAAGTATGGGTGCTATGTTCACCAGAATACCTCTTGCTACTCCTTATGATGAAGATGGCAATATAGCCATGTATCCATGGCCGGAGGACGAGGGTTCAAACCCACTTGAGCCCCTGCTTTATGACCACACAAGCCATTCCTATCAGATAATTACCAATAATTTTGCGGTAATCGACTTTCCATTTATACCCGGGTTAAGCAACAGAATAAATACTGGAGTGCGTTACAGGTTCAGGGATGATTCAGAATACAGGGACAGAACTTCCAGAAGCGGATTCCATTCAAATGGTTCTTCAGATACACGTAACAGGAAGTATACAAACTATGTTGTTGAGAATATACTATCATATAACCGCGAATTCGGTGCACATAATGTTTTTGCAACTGGTGTTGTCAGCTTCGAGGAAGATATCTATGCAGACAGGAGAATAAGGGCTTCACAATATCCCCATGATTTTCTCTCATATTATTCCATAGCACAGGCAGAAGTGGTTAACAACTCATATGATTTTAACCAGACAAACCTGATTTCGCAGATGCTTCGTCTGAACTACACATATGACAGCCGTTACCTTTTAACTATGACAGGCAGGAGGGATGGCTTCTCCGGGTTTGGTTCGGGTTCGAAATGGGGTGTTTTCCCTTCAGTCGCGTTGGGATGGAACCTGATAAACGAGGAATTCTTTCCCTGGGATGAGCTGGTAAGTAATTTAAGACTAAGGGTTTCTTACGGACTTAACGGGAATCAGGCTGTTGGAGCTTATTCTTCAATATCACGGTTAAGTTCGGATGATTATGTTGACAGGGGAGTTACCCTGGCAGGTTACAGGCCGAGTAGGCTTGGACAGGATAATCTTGGCTGGGAATCTTCAAAAACATTGAACTTCGGGATGGATATCGGATTCCTGAATAACCGGATTACAGGTGATTTGAATGTTTACCGGACCAATACAACCGACCTTCTGTTAAACAGGACAATATCAGCCGTACATGGGATTACATCGATCACGCAAAATATCGGAGAAACTAAAAATCATGGTATAGAGTTTTCTGTAAATTCAAGGAATATTGTTTCTCAGGGGACAGGTTTCAGATGGAATACATCAGGTAATATGGCATATGTTCGAAATGAAATAGTCTCATTATACGGGATCCTTGATGATGAAGGAGTTGAAATAGACGATCCGGCAAATTCCTGGTTTATTGGACATCCCATCAGAGTTAATTATGATTACAGATGGCTGGGCACATGGCAGTTGGATGAAGCCGAAGAGGCTGCACAATGGGGTTCACAACCAGGGTTTGTTAAACTTGAGGATGTAAATGGTGACGGCGTTCTTGATGCATCAGACCGGCAAATTCTTGGGCAGCTTGACCCGAAATTCCTTTGGGGAATGACTAATTCATTTTCATACCGGAATTTCCAGCTGGATATCTTTATGCATGGGGTGCATGGTGTGACAAAGAATGTGTTTCCATATTTAACAGATCTGGAGACTTACTCTATAATCAGGAGAAATACTTTTCCAAAGAACTGGTGGACTCCTGACAATCCCACTAACGATTTTGTGATGAACCATATCAGTGCCGAATATATGGCCGGTATCAGGGGTTATATTTATGAAGATGCAAGCTTTATCCGGATCAAGGATATATCCTTGTCCTATGATTTTTCGCACCTTGTTAATGACTACGGAGTAAGCAGGTTGAGATTTTATGTTACAGGACGCAATTTGTTTACCATAACAAGCTGGCGCGGTCTTGATCCTGAGCTTGATGGCCAGACGGGGACACCCCTGCAGAAAGAATTTGTTTTTGGGATCAATATGGGATTTTAACGGTTAATCATCGGAAATTTAAAATCAAAAAATATGAATAGTAGAAATATCAAAATACTGTCTTCGCTTATCGTCTTTATGCTGCTTTCCGGATGCATAAAGGAAGAGATGCTGGATGAGATGCCGCCGCACCTCATTACTACTGAGACCCTTTACACCAGTTACGCAGGTTTTGAAACGGGTGTCAATTCATTGTACTCCAGGGTGAGAATGGAGCTTACCGGAGGGAATAACCATTATGGCGAAATGTTCCAGAGCGGCACTGATGTGCTTGTTTCCAACTCTGCTAACAGGGGCAATATATCAATGACATTCCAGTTCTGGGATGACATGAACGCTGAACACGGGAGGATATATCAACGCTTTTCATGGTTGTATGCGGTAGTTAATGGAGCAAACACCATAATTAACCAGGCCCAGGATAAGGAGGATATTGATTGGTCAGGTGGAACCGGTACTCCAACTGAAAATAAAAACCTGATTATTGCTGAAGCAAAGGCAATAAGAGCCTGGGCATACAGGCATCTTACATTTGGCTGGGGTGATGTGCCATTATCACTTGAAGAGTCTTTGGGTTCGACAATAAGAACCGACTGGGAAAGAACACCTGTTGCCGAAGTAAGACAGCAAATAA
This sequence comes from Bacteroidales bacterium, assembly GCA_007131165.1. Lineage (GTDB taxonomy): Bacteria > Bacteroidota > Bacteroidia > Bacteroidales > PUMT01 > PXAP01. The sequence goes on from SLRB01000101.1 coordinate 6,443, forward strand.
TTTCTGATCTTCTGTTTGCCGAGCAACATGTACCTGTTGAGCCTCAATTACGCGGAAGGTTAACTAAAGGTGCAGTACAGCATTACCTGTCTGAAATGTACCTGACAATCGGTCAGTATCAGGAGGCTTTATCCTGGGCTGACAAGGTTATTAATACCCCGGAATATGAGATTATCACTGAAAGATATGGTGTGCTTGCGTATGAAGAGGACAGGCCTGTTTATATGGATCAGTTCCTTGATGGCAATACAAACCGCGATGAGGGCAATACCGAAGCCCTATGGGTTTTTCAATTTGAATATGGTGTTCCAGGTGGCAGCTCAAGTTCACGACGCAGGATACACATGAGCCGGATAGAAGACATTGTGGTTGATGGCGTCAGGCCGCTTCGTGCTACCTGGGAAAGGGGAGGAAGAGGCGGTTGCACACGCGCACAGATACCTAATTATTTCCTGACGCTATTCGAGGATCAGGATGACCGGTTTTCTCATTATGCCATAAGAAGGTTTTATATTTTGAAAGATGCTGAGGCAAATGCACCCTTTGCGGCTGACCGGCTGCCACCCGGTTATGAATATGGGGACACTATCTGGACACACTGGCTTGATGATCC
>SLRB01000143.1 GCA_007131165.1 Bacteroidales bacterium
ATTGATGATCATACAACCGACCCGGAAGCACCACTGCCGGTCGACCTGTCGATGACTAAAAACGTTTGTGGCATGTTGTTCGCAGCTGCCCTGATGATGTGGATTTTTTTAACCATCGGCAAGAGATACAAAAGAAGTCCCATGAAGCCCCCAAAGGGAATGCAGGGCCTCTTTGAACCTCTTGTTATGTTCGTTATTGACGATATTGTGAAACCTGCTATCGGCGAAAAAAAATATGTCAGGTTCCTCCCCTACACCCTGACACTGTTTTTCTTTATATGGATAAACAATATGCTTGGCCTGATACCCATATTCCCCATGGGTGCCAATGTTACGGGTAATATCTCGGTTACGGCGGGACTGGCGCTTACATCTTTCCTGGCAATTAACCTGAGCGGCAACAAGCATTACTGGCAACATATATTCAATACCCCCCATGTTCCGGTATTTCTTAAGCTGCCAATACCTATTATGCCGGTGATAGAGCTGGTGGGAATATTCACAAAACCTTTTGTACTGGCAATACGCCTTTTCGCCAATATTACAGCCGGACACATAATCACCATGGGATTCTTCTGCCTGATCTTTATATTTGGAGAGGTTTCCAGGGGATTCGGCTACGGGGGCACGTTCCTTGCTGTGGGATTCGGGATTTTTATCACATTCCTTGAAATGCTGGTTGCCCTGATCCAGGCATATGTATTCACCCTGCTTACATCGCTTTTTATTGGTGCGGCTGTTGAAGATGCACATTAGATAATTTGGAAAAACTTAAACATTAAATAAAACAAACAAGCAATTATTCTTTATCATTAAAAATCTTGAAATTATGATTGAATTGACCGTTATTCTGGAAGCCGCATGGGCATTGACAGTTTCAAAAATAGGGGCCGCATTTGCAGCCAGTATATGCCTGCTGGGAGCAAGCTTCGGTATAAGCAAAATCGGTATTACTGCTCTCGAGGCCATTGCACGCCAGCCGGAGGCCGCCGGCGATGTCAGGTCAAACCTGATCGTTGCCGCTGCCCTTATAGAAGGAGTGGCCTTTTTTGCCATAGTGGTCTGCCTCCTGGTACTGTTTATGTAAGAACAATCCGGAACGGGTATATACATCCTCCATGATCCAGCGGGTTCATGGAGGTGCACCGTCAATAATAAAAACAGAATGAGATGGATCTGATAACACCTGACTTCGGTCTTTTTTTCTGGATGCTTGTCACATTCGGCCTGGTTTTCATTATTCTTAAAAAGTTCGCCTGGAAGCCAATTGTTCAGGCACTCCAGGAGCGGGAGGAAAATATTAGGGAGGGATTGGAGAATGCCGAGGAGGCAAAAAACGAACTGGCGAAGGTAAAGGTAAGATCCGACAAGATAATTTCAGATGCGATTGTTGAAAGGGATCAGCTTATCAGGCAGGGAAGGGACCTGCGGGAAAAGATAACCTTGGAGGCCCGTGAGCAGGCAGAAACCGAGGCCCGGAAGATAGTTGAAGATGCAAAAAAACTTATCGAGGAGGAAAAAACTGCAGCCCTTAACCAGATAAAGATCCAGATTGCATCCCTTTCGGTCGAAATAGCCGAAAGGATACTCAGGAAGAAACTTGAGGATGATGAAGTCCAACAGGAGCTGATGACAAGCCTTCTGGATGAATTTAAACTTAACTGATATTCTTTAAATGGACCAGAGCAAAATTCCTGTCAGATACGGAAAAGCACTCTTCCTGCTGGGAAAGGAGAAGGGAATCCTTGACGAACTTTACGGGCAGATAAAGATGCTCTCAGAGGTCTTTGAGAACACCCCGGAAATTATTCCCTACCTGATTAGTCCGCTAATAAAGATGCAGACTAAAAAGGATCTCTTTCTAAAATATTTCAAGGATGACCTGGCAGATGTAACTTTAAAATTTGTCAATCTGGTTATTTCAAAAAAGCGCGAAAGATACTTTCCTGAAATATTCAGGAATTTTATCCGCCTTTATAAGTCAGATGCAGGAATAAAAACTCTGGTTCTTACAACTGCATTTGAGATTGATCAAACTTTGCGTCAAAATGTTAGTCTGAGTTTCGATAAAAGGAACAAGGGCAGGCACGAACTGGTTACCAGGGTAAAGCCTTCTATAATAGGTGGTTTTATGCTTCAGACAGACGACATGCTTTATGATGCATCAATCGCCAATGAACTCAAAAGGCTAAAGAAAGAGCTTACAGGTCAGGTTGTGGAAAAAGCATTAAAATAACCAGGTAAATTCACATAATTCAGATCGGGCAAAAATAAACAATAAAGGACATGAGTAATCTTAAGCCGGCAGAGGTATCGGAGATTCTAAAGCAACAACTTGAAGATTTCAACGTGAAGGTTGACCAGGAGGAGGTAGGCACCGTACTCCAGGTAGGAGACGGGATCGCAAGGCTTTACGGGCTATCCAATGTAAGGTCAAACGAGCTTATCGAATTCGAATCAGGCGTCAGGGGCATCGTTTTGAACCTTGAGGAAGATCATATCGGAGCTGTATTGCTGGGAGATTCTGAAACAATAAACGAAGGTGATATCGCCCGGCGGACAGGCCTGATTGCAAGCCTGAATGTTGGAGAGGGACTGATAGGACGGGTGATCAACACCCTTGGGGATCCGATCGACGGTAAAGGCAGAATTACAGGCGAGCTTTACGAACTGCCCTTTGAACGCAAGGCTCCCGGGGTAATATACAGGCAGCCGGTGTCGGAACCATTGCAGACAGGAATAAAGGCAATAGATTCCATGATACCTATAGGCCGCGGACAAAGGGAGCTGATCATAGGTGACAGGCAGACCGGAAAAACTGCGATAGCCATTGATACCATAATAAACCAGAAATCATACTATGATAAGGGGGAGCCTGTATATTGCATCTATGTCGCGATAGGACAAAAGGGCTCGACAGTTGCACAGATCTCAAGAGTTCTTGAGGAAAAGGGTGCAATGAAATACACTGTAATAGTTTCTGCAACAGCATCAGACCCGGCTGCCCTCCAGTTCTATGCGCCGTTTGCAGGAGCTGCGATTGGTGAGTTCTTCAGGGATACCGGAAGATCGGCGCTGATTATATATGATGACCTTTCAAAACAGGCGGTATCTTACCGCGAGGTTTCACTTCTGCTCAGAAGGCCTCCCGGAAGGGAGGCTTATCCCGGCGATGTGTTTTACCTCCATTCACGCCTGCTGGAAAGGGCGGCAAAAATAATCCGGTCAGATAAGATTGCCGCACAAATGAACGATCTTCCCGAAGTACTCAGGCCCCTGGTCAAGGGGGGCGGTTCCCTCACGGCACTGCCGATTATAGAAACCCAGGCGGGAGATGTTTCTGCTTATATCCCCACAAATGTTATATCAATTACTGACGGGCAGATATTTCTTGACAGCAACCTTTTCAATGCAGGTGTCCGCCCCGCCATTAATGTGGGGATTTCGGTTTCAAGAGTAGGAGGTAAGGCACAGATAACCCCGATGAAAAAGGTTAGCGGAACACTTAAGATCGATCAGGCACAATACAGGGAACTGGAAGCATTCTCCAAGTTCGGGTCAGATCTCGACCCGGCTACCATGGCAGTGCTTAACAAAGGATCCAGGAATGTAGAAATACTTAAGCAACCACAGTATTCCCCAATACCCGTGGAAAGACAGACTGCAATTATTTATTGCGGAACAAAGGGTATTCTGAGCGAGGTCCCGCTGGAAAAAATCGCTCACTTTGAAACTGAGTTTCTTGAACACATTGAAAACACAGCTCCGCAAATCTACGACAGTATCAAAGAGGGTGAATGGAACACTGAAATTGAAACCAAACTCGGACAACTTGCAGCAGAGGTACTGGAGAGATTTGTAATTAAAAAACCGGAATTTTAACAGCATCTTAAACCGGCGAAATGGCCCATCTTAAGGAAATACGGACAAGGATCGAATCTGTCGCTTCAACGAGGCAGATTACCAATGCCATGAAGATGGTCTCTGCTGCCAAGCTCAGGAAGGCACAGGATGCCATAATCCAGATGAGGCCATATGCGCAAAAGCTTCATCATATACTCGAGCACTGCCAGATGTGTATGCCCAACAAGGAAACACCCTATTACTCCCACCGTGAGCTGAAACGGGTGCTGCTTGTGGTAATAGGTTCCAACAGGGGCCTGTGCGGTGCATTCAACATTAATGTTGCCAAAAAGGCGATAGAGGTGGCAAATTACGATTATAAAGAACAGTTTAAGGCAGGGTCGCTGGATATAGCCTGTATAGGGAAAAAGGCCGAGGATTATCTTAAATCAAAGAATTATGAGGTTGCGGCGACGAGGCATGATCTGGTAGATAATTTATCTTTCGAAAATTCACTCCCGTATATTCAGGAACTGATAGACAGCTTCACCGGTGAAACCTATGACAGAATAGAGCTTATTTACAACACGTTCAAGAACGCGGCAGTTCAGATATTGACTTACGAAACATTTCTCCCGCTAAGTATTCCGCAGGAATTCTGCACCCCTGAAGAGATTGAGCAGGCCAGGCATACCTATATTATTGAACCATCAGGAGATTTTCTGATGGAAAGGCTCATGCCCAAGGTTCTGAAAACAGAATTCTTTAAAGCCCTGTTGGAATCATCTGCTTCGGAATACGGTGCACGGATGACCTCGATGCACAAGGCTACCGACAATGCCGAAAAGCTTATCAAAGAGCTAAGAATGCAATACAACAAAGCACGCCAGTCTTCCATTACAAACGAAATAATTGAGATAGTCGGTGGTGCAGAAGCCCTGAAAAAGTAGGCAATGTGAAGTCCGGCAACAAGAGGCACTCAAAAAGCAGGCAATGTGAAGCCCGGCAACATTATCTGATTATTCCCCGCCGGAGGGGAAGGTCAGTCAAACCTTTCTATAATGCTTTCGGTTACGTTTACAATATGATCGCCCATCCTTTCGCAGTGTGAAATAATATCGTTGTAAACAACCCCGGCGTCGTACTTATAATCTTTCTCCTTAAGCTTTTTAATGTGCTCTTTCTTGAGCTTGTTGCGGTACTTGTTGATCTTGTATTCCATTTCAATGGCACTGTCTACCTTTACATTGTGATAATCTTCATCAAGATTTTCGATCATAATGTCAAGAGCTTTTTCGACCAGATCGAACATTTTGTTAACCTTATCACGGAGGGCCTGGGGAAACACGATTTTCTTCTGCTTTTTCCGGTATATGGCCCGGGCAACGTTCTGGCAGGAATCGCCAATACTCTCAATATTGTCGATCAGTTTCAGCATTGTCTGCAGTCTCTGGGAGCCCTGGGGACTAAGATGGCCGCCGGAAACCTTAGTAAGGTAGGTGGCTATCTCAACTTCCATCCTGTCGCTTATTTCTTCATATTTTTCAACCTTCTCAAAGAAATGGTCTATTTCCGATTCTTTACTTGCATTGAAGAGTGACCGGGCGTATCCCATCATCTTCCTGGTTCTCACCGCGTAAAGGGATATCTCTTTTTTGGCCTGGAAAAGGGAGAGTTCCGCAGTCGACAGCATGCCTGTGTTAATATACTTGAGCCTGAACTCCTCCTCATCTTCCTCCCTTAGCGGAACGAGCCTGATAACGGCACCGGCTATAAGCGGGGCAAAACCAATTAAAAGCAAAGTGTTCATCACATTAAACACCGTGTGGAAAATTGATAGCGCAACCGGGATACCAGCTGCCGTTTCAAAAGGAGAGGCCATTCCGGCATTCACAAGGAACATATCTATGCGGGAGAGGAAGAACCTGAATATCAACAGCACCCATATAACACCTATAAGATTGAATATCAAATGTGCCCGCGCGGTTCGTTTTGCCGACACATTGGCAACCATTGCTGCAATGTTTGCGGTGATAGTGGTACCAATATTCTCTCCAAGCACCATGGCTGCAGCCATATCAAACGATATCCAGCCGTTGTTGCACATAACCAGGGTAAGTGCCATTGTGGCGCTTGAGCTCTGTATTATGAAGGTTAGTATCGTACCGATGGACAAGAAGAGCAGAACCGACCAGATGCCCATTTCAGTATATGATGATAGAAAGCTCAGTATTTCAGGATGCTGTTCAATATTTGGGAGCGACTCCTTGAGAAATTCAAGTCCGAGAAAAACCATCGCAAAGCCAATGATCAGCTCGGCTATCGATTTCCTTTTCTTCTTTTTTGAAAATAGAAACGGAAAACTGATCCCGATAAGTGGAAGGCTGATAAAGCTTATGCTGAACTTAAACCCTAAAAGGGATATAAGCCATGCTGTTACCGTCGTTCCTATATTTGCGCCCATTACAATGCCGATGGCCTGGATAAGATTTATCAGTCCGGCATTGACAAAACTTACGAGCATCACTGTTGTGGCTGTGGACGACTGGACGAGGGCGGTAATCATAAAGCCGGTAAATATCCCCTTTATCCGGCTGGAGGTCATGGCAGCAAGGATACCCCGTAGCTTATCACCGGCAACTTTCTGCAGGGCCTCGCTCATGGATTTCATTCCAAAGAGGAAAAATCCGAGAGAACCCAGCAGGGCGAGAAAATCAATAAGGGTGTACTGCATTTTTTCGGTAAATTGCAGCCCAAAATTAAAAGAATATTATCGAAATTAAAAAAAAAGATTAACCATAAATTTTTTATTACCTTCGGTGCAGGCAACTGCAAGATCACTTTAAGTGGCACAGGCACTTACTGACATCCACAATTAATGTAAAACAACTGTATTATGAACATCATTAATGAAACCCGCATCAGCCTTTGGCAGACAAAATAATATGAACAAACCATGCGGGTTCCATGCGTTTGAAAAACTGAATTTGCATTTGAAGCAAAATACATTTCATTGATTATTAAATTGATAACCATGCTTTATACACATGAAACGCCCATGTGCTGACACACACAAAATAAAATGTATAAAGCATGGGCGTTCCATCGGAATTGAAATACTGAATATGAGTTACCTGTTAAACATA
>SLRB01000330.1 GCA_007131165.1 Bacteroidales bacterium
GACTGAAAGGTGCAGGGGCGCCTATGCCTTCAGGTCGTTGCTTGATAATGGTGCATTGCTGAGCTTCGGATCGGACTGGCCGGGCACGAGCGCTGCACTATACCATGTGCACCCGAGATACTCAATCTATGCAGCAGTAGCAAGGAAAACCCTTGATGGCACTCCCAAAGGGGGATGGTTTCCGGAAGAGTGCATAACCGTTGAGGAGGCAATAAGGGCATATACAATAAACAATGCCGAAGCGGCCCTTGAGGGGCATATCAGGGGCTCGGTTGAAGCCGGCAAGCTTGCAGACATAACGGTATTTGACCGCAACCTGATTGATATCCCGCACATGGAGATCCTTGAAGCTGAGGTGGTGATGACCATAGTTAACGGTACCATAGTGTACGAAGATCTTTAAAATATGTATTCATAGACTGAAGATAAAACCTGATAAATTCCGGCATTACTTTGAAAATAACTTATGGAATCTATGAAAAACTTTGACAACTTTATTTAGGCAATGACAAATACAGGGCTGTACTGGCTTGTTGTGAACGAGACGCCCTATAAGTCCGGCTGATTGCCGTAAAAACCGAAAAGCACTGTCTCTATGGCTGAACCGAAAAAGAACCTGATAGTTGAGGACATGCCGGCCGATGCTTTACTTGCATAGCGGGAGATCTCCAAATTTTTAAAAAACTGTATCTTCAAATGCGTCGATACAAGGGATGATTATCTTACTAAACCCATAGACGTTAAACAACTTGTTGAGGTCGTAAAGAGGTACTTCCCTCAACAGGATTAATTGTGAGGGTGATCCTCTTTGTTGCACAGTTCGCTGAGGGTTGCTGCAGCCTCCCCGTGCCCTAATTCATATGCCTTTTCCCAGTCGCAACAAGCATCCTGGTTCCTGCCCAGTTCAAATGATGAATGCCCGCGCCTGAAGTAAACCTGGGCCAGTGAGGGTTCAAGATCCAGCACCCTTGTGTAATCTTCAATTGCTTCTTCGTGTTTTCCCATGCGGTCCCAGGCAATGCCCCTGTTAAAGTATGTGCCTATCTCATCAGACCCGTTTTCAAGGGCGATGCTGAAATCATCGACCGCTTCACGATAATAGCCTGCAGCCACCCGGGCAAGCGCCCTGTTATAATACGGCACGGCCAGGTTCGGATCGGGTTCGCGGGTATCGTGTGAGCTGATGATGTTGCCCTGTTGATCATAAATGGTGAGTTTAACAGGCTCTTTCTTTTCGCCTGAAATGATTCCGATCGCCCTGGTGTAATCTTCGATTGCACCGCCATAATCTTCGAGGTTGTATTTTGCCGACCCTCTCAGTACAAGGGCTGAAAAATTATCCGGATTATGGCTAACGGCCTTTGTCAGGTCGGTTATTGCTCCCTGGTAATCACTCATATTATATTTCACGAGGGCAAGGTTGTAATACTGAAAATCGGTTTGTGCCCGGGCGGTCAGGCCGGCAACCATCACTGCCAGTAAAAATATTGTTCTTGTCATTTCAGGGTAGATTGCGGTTAATAATTGATCTTATTACTTTTAAACAGCTCTATGGATCTGTTTGTTCATTATTTACCGTTGCCGGTTCATTCCTGTAACATTTGGAATACAGCATGTTGCCGGCTGCGTCATAGCTGCTCATCTCCATAAGGCTTCCCTTGTCGTCGTAATCATATACCCACCTTAAATCAAGACGGTCACGCTCATCATACCACAGTGCTTCCGTCATCCTCTCATTGTCATCCCAGATGTAGGTGCGCCGGCCTTCCTGCCTGCCACGGCTGTCATACCAGATGGTTTCGGTTTTATTGTCATTATCATCGTATTTGAATTCATACCTGCTTATTATCCTGCCGCGTGCATTGTAACCTGTTGATTCTATACGGTTGTTACTGCCGTCATAGGTATAAACCCATCTGTAATCCATCCTGCCGTTTGGCAGGTAACGTATCTCCTCGATCTTGTTGTCGTTCTTGTCGTACTTAACAGAATACCTGTAGCGTTCCTGGAGTGAACAGCCTGATGCAGGGGCATTTGACAGCAATTTGAGTAAAATGCCCGTAACAATACACATTAGGGTTCCTGTCTGCATATCCTGCCGGTTTACTTAAGAGTTTATGCCGGAAGATTGAAAAATATACAAAAAAAATATGTAAACTTGAACCTGTAACCTGTCCGCACTGGTCAGCATTTACTTCCCGGTCTCCGGGTAAAAGGAAAAAGATTTCAGAAAGTAATAATAATTTGACCGGTGCCAGTGTTATAACGTCAGGCAAATTACTTTTAATATGAGATTACCAATACTATTTTCTATTCTACTATCGGTACTGTACGCTTGCAGTGCCCCGACCGCCCTGGTAGAATCAAGGCAGAAGAAACCTTCATCTTTGAAGGAAGCCGCTGCAGGGGGCATTCCGGGTAACATGGTTCATGATGAGAGATCGGGGTTTCATTACAATTTCGAGTATGACCGCAATAATCTTTATATAAATCTGGCTGCAGACGACCAGGATCTGGTAAACAAGATAGCCTTTTTCGGGCTTACGGTATGGGTAGATAAAGAGGGTCAGAGAAACAGGGAGCAGGGCTTCAGGTTTCCGCTGCCTGCAAGGGTGCCCGTTGTACCCCCTTCAGATACAAGACAAGGACGGCAACCGGGCAGGAACTCTGCCGGGACACAGCGAACGGTTGCCGGCGCTGCAGCCGGGACTCCCGGTTACCTGCTTGACATGGCTGAAAATATTGAACTTATAGGTATCTATGGAACTTCCACCCGCATGGTGAGGACGAGGGACAGCCGGATACGGGTTACCGCTTCTATGGTCAATGATGTTCTGGTATATGAGGCTGTTGTTCCTTTTGAGATGCTTGGGTGGGGTTACGACCCTATTGCTGCGGGAGGAAAGATGTCGGTAGGGCTTGAAACCGGGTATTTTGACCCGCCTTCACCTTCCAGGCAGGCGCCTGCTGCGCGGAGGCCGGATGGCGGATTAGGTCAGCCCGGACGAATGCCGGGACAGTATCCCGGCCGGTACCCCGGCCAATACCCTATGCCTGAGCAGGTAAGAGCCGGTCAGCGAACCGGCCCGTTAGCCTCCCTGTCAAGGCCGTCCAGGCTTTGGGTAAACCTTGAATTTTCAAGTACTGCCCCTTAGCTGTTATCTGATAACACCGTTCCCGTTACCGGAACGCCATTCAGACCGGCCGGCAAGGTCGTCACGCCAGGAGTTGAAATATGTAGAATACTATAAACCCAAATCATTATATATGCAAAAAATATTATTTCTTTCAGTCGCCCTGCTCTTTGCTGGCTGTTCGGCAGCAGACGAGCACATATTGATAGTCGCCCACCGCGGCGCCTCACATGACGCCCCCGAGAATACGATTCCTGCTTTCGAGCTTGCTCTCGAGCAGGGTGCTGATGCCCTTGAGGGAGATTTTTTCATAACAGCCGATAATGAGATTGTATGCTTCCACGACCGCACCACCGGCAGGGTTGCCGGTACAGATCTCGTGGTGGAAGAATCAACTCTTGAAGAGCTGAGGCAGCTTGATGTAGGCTCATGGAAGGGTGATGAGTGGGAAGGAACCGGGATACCGACCATTGCCGAGGTGTTTGAGCTGGTGCCTCCGGGCATTAAAATTTTTCTGGACATCAAGTCGGGCCCGGAGATATTGCCACGGTTATACGAAGAGATAGACAAGTCCGGGCTTAAAGATGAACAGGTTGTGCTTATTGCTTTCAATGCCGAAGTGGTGAGGCATTTCAAGGAGGCAAGGCCGCAGCATAAGGCTTTCTGGCTAAGCGGACTTCAGCATGATGATCAGGGGAATGTAGTCCCTTCACCCGCTACGGCACTGGAAACCCTTGACAGGATTGGCGCTGACGGGTTTTCCTCACATCATGGACTCATTACGCCTGAATATATTGACAAGATACTTGATGCCGGTTATGAGTATCATGTATGGACGGTTAATGACCCGGCCAGAGCCCACGAACTGGCCGGCTACGGTGCTATGTCGATTACCACCGATGTTCCCCTTGAGATACGGGAGTATTTTGAGAAGATGGAAACGCTTTCGCGGAGGTAAACGCTCTTTTCATGCCGGTTACTCAAAATAGTATACCCCGGTTATTATTTCCGTATCTTTGTACATACAAATTGTTAAGATAATGGATGATGCAATTAGGGTACGTTACTCCCGCCTGGCAGATGATGATTGTTGCCTGTCCTGCGGCGGAGCGATGGAAAAAAGCAGCCCTTCACCAGGGGAGATATGTGTTGACCTGGGCAGCGGACGCGGAACCGATGTATTGAGGCTGGCAACGGCTGTCGGTAGCGGGGGGTTTGTGTATGGGATTGATGCAACACCCGGAATGGTCGAAAAGGGGCGCTCGGCTGCACGAAAGCTGGGGGTTGAGAATGTAAGCTTTATTAATTCCGGGCTGACGGAAATCCCGCTTGACAACCAAAGCGTCAACCTGGTGATCTCAAATTGTGTAATAAACCACATTGCCGCGAAAGATGCCCTCTGGAAGGATATCTTTCGCATACTCAAAAAAGGAGGGCGGTTTGTGGTTAGTGACATATATTCGGTATATCCCGTGCCTGAAGAGTTCAGCTCCGATCCCGGGGCGGTGGCCGAATGCTGGGCAGGTGCGGTAACCCGTGATGAGTACCTCGGCATGGTGCGTGATGCCGGATTTGACGACATTGAAATACTCGAAGAAAGCAGGCCCTACAGGAAAGGCAAAATAGAAGTCTGCAGCTTTACGGTCAGGGGGTTCAGGCGAGTTGGGTAGGTGCAGGTAATCAAACCGTATCAGGCTGATTGGAGAATGCTGATAACTGTTGCCAGGCACAAAGCATGTTAAAATTAAATCTTAGCTTATGAACAAATTTCGGTTTTTTTTCATCTTTCTTTCCGCCTTCTTCATCGTGTCGTGCGACAAGGATGAAGATGAAGTTTCGGAAAGGTTCAGGTTCCTCACAGGTGTGGAATGGGAATCTGAGGAGCTGCTTGTAAACGGGGTTGATTCCAGTGGCCCCGGCGAATTGCTGGAGGACTTCAAGGGTACTGTGAAATTCAACGAAGACGGCACCGGCAGTTTTGGGCAATACTCCGGCACCTGGCAGTTTGCAAAGGAGGAGACCGAACTGGTTATAACCACAGAGGCTCTTGCCTTTCCCTTAACTACCAAAATTGATGAGCTTACAGCTACAAGGCTCAGGGTGTCTACAGGATTCCCGAATCCCATGAACCCCCAGGAACAGTTTAATATTCAGATGTCGTTTAAAAGTAAATAGTCAAGCTAAATTATTGGCCCTAAAGACCTTGCCATGACAGTGTTTTCAGGGACGGTTAAGTTAAAGGCGACCTGCCGGATAACTCTGATTCTGGTTCTGCTTATTGCCCTTAAAGCATCTGCTTCTGCCCAGCCTGGCGTTGTGAAGGGTAAGGTATATGACAGCCGGACCCTCGAACCGCTGCCACAGGCAACGGTGGTATATGGCCGCGGACGGGGCACAACTGCCGGGGTCGACGGCATGTATATGCTGAAACTGGAGCCGGGCACGATCACCATTACGTTCAGGTATGTAGGATACCGCCCCGTAACAAGGCAGGTTTTACTGCATGCCGGAGATACCCTTGTAATAAATGCGGCACTTGATTATGATGCCCCTGAGATCGACCAGGTAGTGGTGAGTGCCGGGAAAGCCGAACAGCCTGTTTCGGAACTGACCGTTTCAGTAAGCCTTATCAGGCCGGATGTTATCTCTCAAACCCATATAGACGACGCAGCTGAGCTGCTTGAACGTACAAGCGGGATTGAGGTACTGGACGGACAGGCATCGGTAAGGGGCGGCAGTGGTTTCAGCTACGGTGCCGGTAGCAGGGTGCTGGCTCTGATTGACGGGCTGCCTGTCCTTTCAGCCGATGCCGGCAATATAAAGTGGCACTTTCTTCCGCTCGAGAATATCTCACAGATTGAGATCATCAAGGGTGCCTCATCGGTACTCTATGGCTCATCGGCCCTGAATGGCATAATTAATTTCCGCACTGCAAGGGCCGGCGCCGAGCCGGTTACCAGGTTCCATATTGAGACAGGTGTATATGGCAAGCCTGCCAGGAGGGAGTGGATATGGTGGGACACTCCGCGTACAAAGACGGGTACGTCCTTTTCTCATTTGCAGCGGACTGGGAACACCGGTATTGGTGTCGCTCTGCACCTTATGAATGATAACGGCTACCGGCGCCTGAACGATGAACGGCTGGGGAGGGCCAGTATAAACCTGGAACACGACCATGACGGTATTGAAGGACTCTCCTTTGGTGTTAACGTGAATGGTGGACTTACAAGAAAAAGGTCCTTCATCCTCTGGGAGAATGCCGCCGACGGGGCGCTGAAGCAGGATGAAGCCACGGCCGGCAGGCTGTACGGGAGTCTTATAACTGTTGATCCCTGGGTCAGCCTGGAAAGAGAGGGTCATTCGCGGCATATCCTTCGCTCCCGTTATCAGAATTCCATTAATGATTATCCCGATATGCCGCGCAATAACAGCCATGCAACTTCTTTCCTCGCCGAATACCAGTTTACACGCAATTTTTCTCCTCTTATAACCCTTAACACCGGTGTAATGCACAATTACAGCCGGATAGAGTCACTCTTTTACGGCGACCACTCAGCCCTGAACCTCGCCGGTTATGCACAGGCCGATTTGTCGCCTGCCGACAGGCTTAAGATTGTGGGAGGTGTGAGGACAGAGTTCAATTCTCTAAACGGCCAGGTTGACAGGCTTGTTCCTCTTTTCAGGGCCGGGGTAAATTACAGGTTGTCCGGCTACACTTTCGTCAGGGGATCCTGGGGCCAGGGGTACAGGTATCCAGCAATAGCCGAAAAACATGCTGCCACTACACTCGGATCGGTCAGGATCGTTCCGAATCCCGATATCGGGTCTGAAACCGGATGGAGCACAGAGGTGGGGATCATGCAGGGGGTAATTACAAATATCATAAACGGGCAGGTTGACCTGGCATTGTTCTACCTGAGGAACTCGGGCATGATTGAGTATCTTTTCGGGATATATCCTGAGCCTGAAGGAGAGGGTTTCAGCTATGGCTTCAAGGCTGTAAATGTTGAAGAATCAAGAGTCTACGGTGGAGAGCTGGAGTTTTCGCTTGCTTTTGACACGGGGCTTGTAAGGTATCATGTAACCGGGGGGTACGTGTTTATGTATCCTGTTGAATTTGACCCGAAAACAGGCAGGAACAAGAATGTGTACCTCAAATACCGGCGCAGGCACTCTGCCACTTTCCACCTGGCAGGCGAATACGGGCGGCTGGAGGCAGGTTTAGGTATGAGGGCCGGGTCAAGGATGCTTAATATTGATGAAGTATTCCTGCACGAACTTACCAGGGAAACCATTCTGCCCGGTTTTTACGATTACTGGCATAATTCGTACGGAGGACATGTAGTATTTGATCCTCATATCGGCTATTCCTTAAGTCATTCGCTGAAACTCTCCCTGGCTGTCAAAAACCTGTTTAACGCCGAATACATGGGGCGGCCGGGCGATATAATGCCTCAGCGGAATTTCAGCCTCAGGCTGTCGGCTACTTTTTAATACAGCTTCTTGAAATATGCAATCAATTACTTTTTTTTATGTAATTTTATGGTTTAAAATGGTATCAGTATTTTTTTATATCCGTTACGCAGAGTTAGCGGTTTGTTTTATTGGGAAGCCGGGTTTTTTTAACGCATATGCCTTTCGGGCAATGCTCCGGCGGGGCATGGCCGCGCCCTCAGGATGTAGATTTTAAGACTGGTTGAAGTAATTAAACCTTAGTATAATGAAGAGCCTTACAATTAAGAAGAAGGAGAAGAAAACCGAACAGGCACAGTGCTGTGCCAAAAAATCGAAAATCGTAGCCGGCTGTCACGACTGACAGCGGTGCGTCAATATTATGCGGGTTTATGATTGCCAGGAAAGATGAACCGGCAGCCAATCCTTAACCTTAATAGATATTTACCGCATATAAATGATGAAGCCTTCGCGGTTTAATATAGTCTCTGCAATAAAAGATACCGGTGAGTTTTTTATTTTAAACCCTCTTTACGGGAGCGCCGACATTCTGAGCAGGGAGGAGTATGACATGCTGGCAAAGGGCAGTTCACTTCCGGCAGAGTTTGCCGGAAAAGGCTACCTGGTTGATCAGGAGAAAGAGGATGACCTGTTCAGGGAGGCTTACCTGAAATTTATCGATGAGCGTGATACCGATGAGATCCAGCTCTTTTTTGTCCCGACCTACAGCTGCAATTTTGACTGCTCCTATTGTTATCAGCTTGGATACGAATCCAGGAACGGGGTACTGACCAGGGAGGTAATTGATGCATTTCTCGGGTATACTGAATCCGAATTCGCCGGCAGGAGAAGGTATATCACACTTTTCGGCGGAGAGCCGCTCCTTCCCGGCAGGAAGCATGCTGGTCTGATAGAATACCTTATAGATGGTGCAACTGCAAAGCATATGGATATTGCTGTTGTAACCAACGGATATCATGTGGAGTCGTATATTGATATCCTTAAGAGAGCCCGAATACGTGAAGTCCAGGTCACGCTGGACGGTACTCGTGAGGTTCATGACCGCAGGAGGCGTCATAAGGATGGTGGTGGCACCTTCGACAGGATAGTTTCTGCAACCGACCTTCTGCTTGAAAGCAATATTCCCGTCAACCTCAGGATGGTGGTGGACAGGGATAATATCGGGAACCTGCCTGACCTGGCAGGGTTTGCCATCAATAGGGGGTGGACTGACTATAAACACTTTAGCACCCAGTTGGGAAGGAACTATGAACTTCACGATTGCCAGGCGGAGGGAGCAAGGCTTTTCTCCCGTATCGATTTATATGCCGAGATTTACAGGATAATTAACAAGTACCCCCATGTGCTTGATTTTCACCGCCCGGCTTTTGCGGTATCACGTGCGCTTTATGAGACCGGTGAATTGCCGGCACCTCTTTTTGATGCCTGCCCGGGTACGAAGACCGAATGGGCTTTTGACTACACCGGCAGGATATATGCATGTACTGCTACCGCAGGTAAGGCAGGTGAGGAGCTTGGCAGCTTCTTCCCCGAAAGGGTTATTGATATGGAGAAGTTGGGGGAGTGGACGGAGAGGGATATCCTTTCGGTTGATGAGTGCCGCAAATGCAACCTGGCCCTTATTTGCGGCGGTGGTTGTGCAGCAGTGGCCAAAAACAACGGCAGGGGGCTCAACGGGACTGATTGCCGGCCTGTAATAGAGTTGATGGAGATGGGTATTGCTGCTTATTTTGGTAATAGTGTAACTTAAAATTTTTGTACTGATGAGAGAGATTAATGCAAATGAATTCAGGGAGGCGACCGGTTCGGGTAAGCCGGTGCTTGTCGATTTCTATTCGACCGAATGCCCGCCCTGCGATGCACTGTTTCCCAAGCTTGATGGCCTGGAGAAACTATTCTCGAACGATATTGAGTTTGTGAAGATATTCAGGCAGGGAAACAGGGAGCTGGCTGAAAGCCTTGGTGTCCGGTCATCTCCCACGCTCCTTTTCTATGACGGGGGCAGGGAGGTTTGCCAGCGGCTGGCCGGAGGGATCAAGCGCTCTGAGATAATCCGTGAGATAGGGCATGTAATAGGCCGTGATAAGGTTGACTCAGTCATGTCGGCCGTTGAGCCCGTTATCACACATACAGATGTGGCTATACTGGGTGCAGGTCCGGGGGGACTGACGGCAGGGCTGTACCTTTGCCAGGCAAAGATCGATACAACGCTGATTGACGTGGCACTTCCCGGCGGTTACGTGGCCACCACCCACATGATATCCAACTATCCGGGTTTTATAGAGCCCCAGCCGGGATACATGCTTTCCCATAACATGTCTGAGCAGACACGAAAGTGCGGCACCGTCTACCGGGTTGCTGTGGATGTTACCGGTGTTGATCTTGCCAAAAAGGAGATTGTGGTAGATGAGTATGAAACGATAAAGGCAAAAAGGATCATTGTTGCTACCGGCACTTCACCAAGGAAGCTTAATGTACCCGGCGAGCAGGAGTTTATGGGCAAGGGCATTTCCTATTGTGCTACATGCGATGCCAAGTACTTCGACAACAAGGAGGTGGTAATAATAGGCGGGGGCAATTCGGCCATCGAGGAATCGGCTTTTATATCAAAATTCGCATCGAAAATAACCGTTGTACACCAGTTTGACCATCTGCAGGCTAACAAGGCTGCACAGGAGAAAGCGTTTGCAGATCCAAAGATATCGTTCATGTTTGAGCATGAGCCCCGTGCCTTCAGGCGTGATGGTGACAAAATGGAGGTTGAGGTAGAGGAGCTGAAAACAGGCAAACGATCGGTGCTGGTTACCGACGGGGTGTTTGTGTTTATCGGGCTGCAGCCAAACCTTTCGATGTTCGCCGGCAAGCTGGAAACCGACCAGTGGGGTTATGTGAAGGTTAATGAGGATATGCAGACAAACATTGATGGTGTTTACTCGGTAGGCGACATAAACAGCAAGAAATACCGCCAGATAACAACCGCGGTTGCTGACGGAACCATTGCTGCCATTGCAATAACCAGGGAGCTGGGCTAACAGCGACAGAAGTCCTGCTTACTTCCACTCCGGTGCATGTGCCGGCAGGTTTTCCAGGTTTGGCTGTTAGCCTGTGATTATGGATGACCCTGCTGCGAAGGTTGCTTACCGGCCATAATGTGCCGGCATATTTCGCTATGCCGGGGTCTACTTCTTTACTCTGTTCAGGATATTTCAGGATCCTGCCGGGGCCGCTCCCTGCTCAGGGCCTGATAATTCCTAATGGCATGTTATTCAGGAGGGAGTCTCTGTTCAAGAATTGCTATCACCCTTCCAAGTCCGCGCCGTGAACTTACCTCCTTTACGGGTGACTGTTCCAGAAGCCTTTGCCGTGCCTCATTTACTGCAGTCAGGCTGTGGCAGCTGCCCCCGTGAAGCCTGCAATATATCAGTACCGCAATTGCTGTGCGCAAAGTCTCCGCCCTTACCCTGACTGTGAAGGGTGAGTAACGCCCGGGATGTATATGAATATGGCGGCCGGCGATCTTCCCGGGAAGGAGGATCCATACTGAATTGTCGCTAAGTTTAGCTTCCCTGAATTCAGCACCCGGGCTTTCCAGCCACCGGAGGTAAGGTTCTTTATCCAGTAAATTCCTGGAATGGAGAAAACCCTTAATCTCCGAAGATATCTCATGTGGCCCGAGGCTTCCCGTATAAAGGTCCATCTGCGACTTGCCGACAGGTGAGAGATACTCATTAAGCGAGGGGAGTGACCCCTTACTGAAACCGCTGATGAACCGGGCTATATATCCGGCGTGGTGCTTCATACAGTTGAAAAGAAGCGGCCGTGGTATATTATCATAGCTGTTCCGGGTATTGGTCATGACAACATCCTGTTATTATCTGCAATAATAACAAAAGAGGCATTATTTTTACCTCAGAAAAAGGTATATATCCGGCATTGGTTAAAAATTTAAAAGGTATGGAGATTAATAGAGAAAACATGTGCTATATCGGCACATTTTTTTAACTTGGCACTCCATTGAGACAAACTATGGTGCTTGGAATCGATATAGGTGGAACTACTACCAAGATTGCCGGTTTCAGAAAAAAACGGGTTTGCGGTGTGGTATCGGTGCAGGCCGATGACCCGGTGACTTCTGCATCGGGAGCACTTGGGAAATTTACCGACGAGTTCATGTTGAAGCTCAAGGATATTGATACTATTGCCATAACCGGGGTCGGTGCAAATTCGCTAGGTAACGAGCTGTTCGGTATACCACTTAAGAGAGTGCCCGAATTTACGGCAATCGGACATGGTGGATTATTTCTGGCGGGACTGGAGAAGGCAGTGGTGGTCAGTATGGGTACAGGTACAGCAATAGTACTTGCAGAAGGACGGGATATAAGGCACCTTGGCGGATCGGGAGTTGGCGGAGGCACACTGATAGGTCTTGCAAGGTATATACTCAACACCACAGATTTTCAGAACATTGTCGATCTGGCAGGAGATGGCAACCTGGGAAATATCGATCTGAATATTCGCGAT
This sequence comes from Bacteroidales bacterium, assembly GCA_007131165.1. Lineage (GTDB taxonomy): Bacteria > Bacteroidota > Bacteroidia > Bacteroidales > PUMT01 > PXAP01. The sequence continues at coordinate 12,129 of SLRB01000330.1, forward strand.
ATAAGCAAGGTTGAAATGGGCAATATCCCTATGTCAGCTACAGCATCCAATTTTGGCAGGCATTCAGATAAGGCAAGCCAGTGTGACCTTGCCCTGGGTCTTGTGAACCTGGTGTGCCAGAGTATCGGAATGATGGGTGTTTTCGCCTCCAGGGAGGAGAAGGTTGATCAAATAGTGCTTACCGGCAAGCTGGTGAAGCTCCCTCAGGCAGGCAGGATATTCGGCCGGCTGGGCAAGCTGTTCGGCAAGAAATTTGTAATTCCCGACTATGCAGAGTACAGCACGGCCGTAGGATCTGCATATTCCATTTCTCCGGTAACCTGAAGTCAATGGCACACACATTCCTGAAGAAGGGCGCAATGGATAAGCTACCAGACATAATACCGATTAATCAACTAAATAATTAACAATTAAACTATTTCACATGACAATAAATGAACAGACACAAGGACAGACGGTAATTGGTGTTGATATGGGCGGCACCAGGATAAGGGCCGGCAGGGTGAAAGCTACGCAAATAACAGATACTGCATCTGATCTCGTACCCAAAACAGACAATGAGCAGGAGGTTACCGGTGTACTGGTAAAGCTTATTAAACAGGTATTTGACAAGGAAATAGCCGGAATAGGAATTGGAGTACCAAGCCTGGTTGATTCCGGCATGGGTATAGTATACAACGTTCAGAATATCCCGGCATGGAAAGAGGTTTACCTTAAGGATACGCTTGAAAAGGAATTCAACGTCCCGGTATATGTTAACAACGACGCCAACTGCTTTGCCACAGGTGAAAGATTTTTCGGGAAAGGAAGGGATTATGACGACTTCGTTGGGCTGATTTGCGGTACTGGACTTGGTGCGGGGATCATCAAAGGGGGGCACCTGATGCCTGACAAGAACTGCGGTTCAGGAGAATTTGGTGAGATTCCTTATCTTGAGGGTATTTTCGAGCATTATGCAAGCGGACAATTCTTTGAGCGTGCATATGGTATTTCCGGCGATGAAGTGGCTAAAAGGGCAGGGGAGAATGACCCGCAGGCCCGGAAAGCATTTGATGAATTCGCTGTTCACCTCGGAAAGGCAATAAAGACAATCATGCTCGCGGTTGATCCGGCTGCAATAATCATGGGCGGCGGTGTGTCGGAGTCCTGGGAGTTTTACCGGGATGCCCTCTGGAAGGAGATACAGGATTTTCCTTATCCACGCTCGGTCAAAAACCTCGAAATACTGGTAACAGATACACAGGAAATAGCACTGCTGGGCTCTGCGGCACTTTACTACAATGCTAACGCATGATCAGCCGGTAGCCTCGTTGCCAATTTTCCTTGCTCTCTCGGGCTTGTCGGGATCAATACCCAGTTTTATGCCGGCCTCGATGAGAAGGTTCCAGCCTGCCGCCAGCTTGACATAAGGTTCGAGGCGGGCCGGGACCCGGGGTATTGCAACTGTTTTGAAGGGGGTTGGGGTTGGCGATATTGCAACCACAGTAGTGCCTATACTCTCTGAATATATCTCCCTTATCTTCTCAAATTCATCGGGGTAGGTGTCAACCATGATGATTATATCGCCGGATGTCATAACCTCCTCAACACCATGAAGGAGATACGTGCCAGGCAGGTATGACGCCTTTTTTCGTATTATCTCATTGGTTTTTAGTGTGAGCTCCTCGGCAACCCCGTTGTTGTTACCGCTGAACCATACCATACCGGCATTGCATATCATTTCTACAATACCTGCACCGGGGGTGTAGTTAAGGGCTTTTTCAAATTCGGTGGCAAGCCTTAATGTGTCGATATTCATCTCCTGCCATGACGCAAGCAGGGAGTCATAAAACAACGCCTGCGCCACCACCGATTTACTCGCAGCCACTGCCTTCTCAGGTCCTGCGTCTATGATAAACGTTTTCCGGGAATATTCTTCGAGAATTGTTTCCCTGTTGCATGTAAGACCGTAAAGGTGTTCATGGCCCGAACTCTTTAGCTCCTTGAAAAGGCCGACAACCTCCTTTGTTTTGCCACTGTTTGAGGCTCCTATAACAACAAACTCGTCTAAATTCTTGCCGGCCAGGTCGGTGGAGCTTTCGGTGAGTATAAGCGGACCGGTGCCGGTTGCCAGCCTGCCGTGTACTGCATTTTTTGCAGGGAAAATACGGCTGCTGCCTTCGCCGGTAAGCATAACTGATTTGGTGCCCGGGATGCCGGGTATAAATGCTGCAGCATTTCCGGGGTTGAAATTCCTGATATAATCAACCGAATCATACATCTCCCTTACGAGACTGTACCGGTTGTATCGGTCTACGTTAAGGTTCATTTTGGTTTGAATGTTTTATCTGATTTTTTTTACAAGGAAAACGTCATTTCCCTCGCCATACCCGCCTTTCCTGTATTCTTCAAGAAATTCAGGTTTATAGTAGTCTTCGTGAACCAGTTCTGTCTCCTTAAAGCCGGCCTTGGTGTAGGCATTTACCGCCCTGGTGTTCTGCCTGGAAGGCCTCATGAAAAAGGTGTGAAACCCGAGTTCGCGGTGAAGTTTCTCAACCAGTTGGTTAACAGCCTCCGTACCTATACCCCTGCCGGCATAGTCAAGTGATTTGAGCCACATGTCAATTTCGGCAATACCTTCCTTGACATGAAATGAAGTGTAATAGATAAAGCCAATCTCCTCTTTTTCGCTTCCTGTGGTTACAACTTTATAGCACCTGCCATTCTCGGGTTGTGTTCCGTCAAAGAAGAAATCCCAGTATTCATTGCAGAATTCTTCATAGGCAGGTATGGTATCACGGGTATACCCTTCCAGGTTCATGAGGAAATCGGAAAAATCTGAGTGGAAGAGCCAGTTATAGGCTTTTTTCCTGTCCTCAAGTTTGGCTTCGGTAAGTTCAATCATAATCAGTCAATGCTTTAAATCTCAAATATAGTAGAAAAATTTGTTGGAAGTATGCAATTGATCAATCTAATTATAAAACTAATCAAAAAAATGGATTTTAAATTGCCGGCCCGGGTAAGTACGCACGGTTTGCATAAGGTTTTTACCGGGATAAATGTCATTGCGCGGCGGCAGGAGCACAGGCAGGCACTATATCCATTAATCCGATTAACCTGTCGCTGTGCCTTGATCAGGTTCACAAACAAATTTTGTTTTTATCGATAGGGTGAAAGGGATACATCCCGGTCTTATATATACAACAGTCCGGATTTGTCTAAATGCGAAAACCAGGTAATAAAACGGTAAGTCCTGTAACTCCGTAAGTGGAAATTAACAATAATTTATTGAACAAATCTTCCGTTGTAATGTATAGTGAATCGGCGGATTTTAAGGTTAACAATTATAAAAAAACAAGATCATGAGAAGAGTAGGAATTGTTTTGATTTTGCTCATATCGCAGCAAATGATAAATGCACAGATAGAGATGCCTGATATTATTAAAATTCAGGAGGTAGCCAGTGTAGATACATCCTATACCTATCAGTGGAACGAAGAGGAAGCAGACTGGGAAATTTATGCAAGGGAGCTTCATTTCATAGACGAGACCAGGCTTGTAACCAGTGTCTTAAAGCAGCTGTATTACGCAGATGAAAAGGTATGGGAGAACTATGAACAAACCCTTAAGAACTACGACAACAGGGGTAACGAGGTGCAATCCATCCTTCAGCAGTGGAACAGGGCTGCAAAAGACTGGATTAACGTACAGATGAAAACCACCACATACGATGTAAGAGGAAACGAGGCCGAGATCCTTTACCAGGAATGGCACAGGCCTACAGAAGAATGGTATAATACGGTTGTATACCTGATATCATATAACCGGGACTTCGAAAAAAGTGAAGTTGTGGTGCGGACCTATGCCGGTATGCAGAATATCTGGGATAATTACATGAGGTTTTCCTTCAGTTACCGGGAAGGTTACGGACCACCCTATGAGGTACTGGTTGAGACATGGAGGAAACCTGATAACCATTGGCAGACATTCGGACGTTACAATCTCTCATACAATTACCGGGGGAAGGTTACCCAGGAAACCCGGGCAACGTGGAGTGAAAGCCAGAGAGACTGGGTGCTTGGCGTAAGATATCTGATGTCATACCGCAGGGAAAACAAAGTTGAGGATATAGAACAAAGATGGGATTTCACTTCCAGGAGGTGGATTAACTCCATCAGGAAGACCTTTGATTATGATGATACGGGTGAACTTTCCGAGGAAACCTTTTACAGGTGGAACCGTTCGGAAGATGAATGGAAACTGGAAAGAAGGCTTCTTTACACCGACCTCAAACCGGAAGGTATTGATAGCTGATATTAAGCACCCCTGTACACCTTAACAGAACAGGTGTATTCAGCATACTGTAATACCAGGAGGCCGGCATTCGCCGGCCTCCTGGTATTATGGCATAACTGGCAGGCGCGGTCATGCCCTGGCAGGACCCGGCACGAAAGTCATATCCGGTTAAAAAACAGGTGTGCTATTATAATAATAATGGCTAAAGAATCTATCGTAGAGTAATGGATAGTCCGGTTTTACCGAGTTTTTCACGATCCCGCAGGAAGTGATCCACATCACCTTTAGTTGTAACCTATATCACTATTTTTAGGATAACCCCTATAAGTCCGGCACGTAATATTACCTGACTGATGGCCGGTTGCGTTTTTGTTAAAAAAGGTTAAGGCCGCCAGGTTAATTGCCTAAAACTAACTGTTAATCTAATATTATGAACAACTCTACCACTTCAGGAATTGTGACCAGGTTTGCAATTATTACCGTCATTATGATGATGGCAACCGTAAAATCATATGCACAGAAAGAGAGGGTGCAGGCCGCTTTTATCTACCAGCTGACACAGCTTATCGAATGGTGCCCGGATGGTCAGAACGGCAATTTTGTGATCGGCGTACTTGGTGATGCCCCGGAACTTTTTAGAGAGCTCAGCACACTCAACAACAGGAGGGTGGGCTCGCAGCCAATTGAAGTTGTGCCGGTTGACGGCGTAGCCGATATTGCGCAGCCAAATATTCTGTTTGTAGCGAGCAGCCAGTTTGGCAATATTGATCAGATAGAAACCCAGGTTTCCGGTTTTTGCACACTCATAATCTCCGACCAATCAGGTTCTGCCAGCAGGGGCGCTGGGATAACCACAGAATATGACGAACGGGACGGAAGGTTGAGGCTTGATATAAGCCGCAGGTACATGAGGGACAAGTCGCTGAATGTATCCAACAGGCTTTACAATCTTGCCACCAACATCTATTGATTAACATTACGCTATAATGGAAGTAAAATTCTCTCTTTCTAAAAAGCTGTTGATCGGTTTTGGCCTGGTTATCGGACTTTTTATTATTTCGTCGTCGATAACATATGTAATATTGAGCCGGAATGACGCAAACAACAGCAGACTCACCGGGCAGATCATGCCTTCGGTGAACCTGCTTACAGAATTACAGAATATGGTTACTGAATCCAAGTTCCTTATAAAAAACTGGGTTCATATAGATTACCATTCCGACACACCCGACAAATTGAGATTAAGGGAGTTGCATAGCACCCTTTATCCGGAGGTTGTCAATATGCTCCGCCCCTATACAGAAAACTGGAGCATAGAGGACAAAGATCTTTTTATGCAGGTTGACAGTATAATTATTAATGACATTTTCAAGGATCACCAGCACATTATGTCCCTGCTTGACTCTTTTGAAAGTTATGATGATTTTGTTATCCTGATGGAGGTAGAGGGACTGGTTGATGTTGACGGCAGGGTCATTACTTTGACCGACAATGCAGTTGAGATGATCGGGACCCTGATTAACAGCCAGCAGGAAGAAGCCGGCGGGGCATATGCCGATATTGAGGCATCAACCTCCTTTTTCAGGATATTTATTGTTATCGGAGGATTGCTGGTAGTACTGATCGGTTTTTTGATATCATATTATATTACCTCCAGGATCAGACGATCGATCGGAATTGCCTCGGAGGCTATTTCTAAACTGTCTGACGGCGATCTGGATGCTGATTATGAGATAACCAGCAATGATGAGATTGCCAAACTGCTTTTCGATTTGCGGGAAATGATCAAACGGTTGAAAATGATCGTCCACTCAATAATAAATGTTTCCAATGAGATTTCTGTCGCCAGCGAGGAGTTAAACAACGTGGCCATGGAAATTTCGGAGGGTTCATCAAGCCAGGCCAGCAGTGCTGAGGAGGTAACCTCATCAATGGAAGAGATGGGTGCCAACATCCAGCAGAATACCGAGAACTCGAATAATACAAGCAAGATATCTGAGAAGATGGCAACAGATATCGAGAAAATTGGCACTGAATCTGAGAAGAGCATGGTGTCAATCCTGAAAATATCTGAAAAGATCAATATTGTAAATGATATTGCGTTCCAGACAAACCTGCTGGCGCTCAATGCCGCTGTGGAGGCTGCCCGTGCCGGTGAGCATGGAAAGGGTTTTGCAGTTGTTGCCACAGAGGTCCGTAAACTGGCCGAGCATAGCAAGATTGCAGCAGATGAGATCCTGAGCCTCTCCAAAGAGAGTGTTGCAAACACAGAATCATCGGCAGGTCTTATACGGGAGATTATTCCCGGGATAAAGAAAACTTCACTTCTGATACAGGAAATAACAGCAGCAAGCATGGAGCAGTCATCAGGTGCTGATCAGGTTAATAATGCAGTCCAGCAACTTAACAATATAACCCAGCAGAATGCTGTTAATGCAGATGGTTTGGTAAGCAGATCACAGCGTTTAAGTAATGAGGCTGAGAACCTGAAGAACAACATAAGTTTTTTCAGGATGCAGAACGGACTGGAGCAGAAAGGAGGCGTCCATAGTTCCACGGAGAGTGATAATATACCGGTTGCTTCTGAAACGGTTGTGGCCTGATTATAATTAACTGGTCATCAAACCGCGCCCTTCAGTAATCGCATATCAGTTTTTCTATAATTCATAGATTTTTAAATCAGCCTGGTATTATTACGGTTGCAGGAGCGGGATACATTTCCGGAAAATGTATCCCGCTTTATTGTACCCTATGGCGTATATTGGCAGATAACAAAGTTTTTTTAACTTTGAAAGCGTCATACCAACATAGTATTAACAGAACTGACTGAAGGACAATGTCATTTTTTCTCGAGAACCAGGATATTGATAAATTTATTGTAATAGGCGACAGGGTGCTGCTCAAGCCCAAAACCCCGCAGCAGAAAACAAGGTCGGGCCTTTTCCTGCCCCCGGGATTTGAGGATAAACAAAAGGTGGGTTGCGGCTACGTGATCAAATCAGGTCCGGGATACCCTATACCGACTCTTCCCGAGGTACAGGAACCCTGGAAGAAAAGTGATGACAAACAGAACTATTTTCCCCTGCAGGTAAAACCGGGCGATCTGGCCGTATTCCTCCAGGAGAGTTCTTATTTGATTGAATTCAACAAAGAGAGGTATGTGATTGTTCCCCATTCGTCGATCCTTATGGTTATAAGAGACGAGGATCTGCTGGAATGATGCGGGTATTTAGATGATAAATAACCGCCAAATACTTAATTTATGAAGCTGGCATCTGTTTTATCAGGCGGAATTGAGCAGGCAGCTGTTGTCTACCCGGAGGGTGCCATACCTGTTTCTGTTCTTGCCGATTATGTTGGCGCCGACTGGAATGCTGAGCTTTTTGAGATCATCGGTAGTGGTCAGCTCGGTGCTATCGCCAGGTGGTTTAACTCCGATCAGGGTATGACAGCCATAAAGTTACAGGATAAGGTTATTCCATTCTCCGAAATAAAGTATCTCCCTTTATACAGAAGACCCTCGAAAATAATTGGAGTGGGGCTGAATTATCCTGAGCATATTCTGAACCTGTCGGAAAAACAACCGGAAATATATCCGGGAACCTTTATCAAACCCTATACAACCATTATAGGCTATGGCGATTCTATCTTTATTCCCTCCATGTCTGAACGCACTACAGTTGAGGCAGAGCTGGGGATAATTATCGGGAAGGAGGCAAGGAATGTTGATGAAGAAAACTGGACAGATATCATTGCAGGGTTTACCTGTATTATTGATGTAACCGCCGAAGATATATTATCTCTTAATCCGCGTTTCCTGACACTTGCAAAAGGCTTTGACAGCTTTTTCAGTTTCGGCCCGTTTATGCTTACACCCGATGAGGTATTGCCGCTTGGTGATCAGCGTATTTCTACTGCTATAAACGGTAAGGTGTGTGCGGAGAATATAGTTTCAAACATGATCTTCCCGCCTTCGCGGCTTGTATCATTATATTCAAAGGTGTTCAGTTTATTGCCGGGAGATATTATCTCAACCGGTACCCCTGGTGCTGCCGTTATCCGTCACGGCGATTCGGCCGAAGCAAAGATTGACGGTTTCAGCGCATTAAGGAATTATATTGTTGACGAAAAAAGTGAAAGTTATGGATCTGATGCTTAAAAAGCGTAAAATTCTTGTTACCGGCGGTAGCAAGGGGATCGGACTTGCTTGTGCGCAGGTTCTCGCTTCAGAAGGGGCTGATTTGATAATCTCATCACGTTCTGAAGAAAATCTTGCCACGGCGAAGGAGATTATTGGCGAGCACAAGGGGGAGTTGTTGACATTTGCTGCCGATATCTCACGCAAAGACGATATTGATGCACTTGGAGAGTATTTGGTGACCAAGTTTGGTTATGCAGACGGAATAGTAATAAATGCCGGGGGGCCACCGATGGGGCCGGTTCTCGGCCACAGTGATGAGATCTGGACTCACGCGGTTAACAGCCTTCTTATGTCGGTTGTGCGGCTTACCCGGATTTTTGTACCTCTCATGAAGGAGAGGAAGTTCGGCCGTATAATCAATATCTCTTCAACAGGGGTCAAGCAGCCCATCCAGGGACTTGTTCTTAGTAATTCAGTCCGCCAGGCAGCCGGTACCTACCTTAAGACCTTGTCGGCTGACGTAGCTGGCGACAATATTTTCATAAACACCCTTCTTCCCGGTGCCACCGATACTGACCGCCTGGCCTCACTGCACCGTACCATTGCCGAAAGGACAGGAAAAAACCTTGACGAGGTCATTGCGGCACGCAAGTCTTCTATCCCTGCCGGCCGGTTCGGCGACCCCGTCAATCTTGCTTCTCTTGCTGCTTTCCTGTTATCGGAGAGGAACGGTTACATAACCGGGCAAAGCATAGCCGTGGACGGCGGGCAGGTGAGTTTTCCACTGTAGGGATAACGTCAATGATCTGTTTCAGGTCAGGGTCGTACCAGTTTTTTTGGCCCTGAGGTAAGGTTCATTTTTTATCTTTTGCAGGTTTGCATAAAAAAATATTATTTTAGCGGCAAAATATTCCGGACATGCAAAAGGTTAATGACATATTAATGGTTATCGACAGCTACATTGGCGGAGGCCCGTGGTTTGTTTACCTGCTCCTGTTTACAGGCCTGTTTTTTACGTTATATCTCTGGTTTCCACAAATCAGGTATTTCGGTCATTCAATAAAAGTGGTCAGTGGAAAATTTGACCGCTCGACTGACGTGGGCGACACAAGTCATTTTCAGGCTCTTACTACAGCTCTTTCAGGTACGGTAGGAACCGGCAACATTGCCGGGGTTGCGCTTGCCATACACCTTGGTGGGCCTGCAGCGCTTTTCTGGATGCTGATTACCGGTATGTTCGGGATGACCCTTAAGTTTGTAGAGGTTACTATTTCTCACAAATACAGGGAGATTGACAATGAAGGCCGTATAGCGGGCGGGCCGATGTACTACATGAAAAAGAGACTCAACATTACGCTGCCAAACAAAAAAGTACTTAATTTAGGTGCCTGGATGGGGGCGTTCTTTGCCGGCGCAACAATTCTTTCTTCGATCGGTACTGGCAATATGCCCCAGATAAACAGCATATCGAATGCTATTTATGCCACTTTCGGTATCCCTCATGTAATTGTCGGTGCGGTTCTGGCTGTTTTGCTTGCTTTCGTTATCCTTGGCGGTATCAAGAGGATTGCCCAGGTTACATCAAGGCTGGTTCCGACCATGGCCTTTATATATATACTGGGAGCACTTGCCGTATTACTTTACAATTATGATAACATAATACCGTCAATTGTATCTATCTTCTCCGATGTATTTACCGGAACTGCAGCTACCGGCGGTTTCCTTGGGGCATCTATCGCCTATGCATTTAACAGGGGAGTGAACAGGGGACTCTTTTCAAATGAGGCGGGACAGGGTTCTGCCCCGATTGCCCACTCAGCTGCCCGCGCCCATGAGCCTGTTTCTGAAGGTATCGTGGCCCTGCTCGAACCTTTTATAGATACTATTTGTATATGTACGCTGACGGGACTGGTACTGTTGTCGTCGGGTGTATGGCACGATAAGGTGGAGAATAATTTCCAGCGGGCCGATATGCATATAGTGGCAGAATACTTCGATGAGTCCGATAAAGATGATGTAGAGCGCC
>SLRB01000037.1 GCA_007131165.1 Bacteroidales bacterium
AGGAGGTTGTTATGCCAAAACGATCAACCTCAGCAGGGAGAAGGAGCCCGATATTTTTGATGCCATAAGGAGAAATGCGCTGCTTGAAAACGTTGTTTTTGATGAGCAGTCAGGTGCAATCGACTTCGGCGATTCGTCCAAAACTGAAAATACCAGGGTTTCGTATCCGATATTTCATATTGACAATATAGTAAAGCCGGTATCAAGGGCAGGCCATGCACGCAAGGTCATATTTCTCACTGCCGATGCATTCGGTGTATTGCCACCGGTATCTAAACTTACAACCGAACAGACCCAGTATCATTTCCTGAGCGGGTTTACTGCAAAGCTTGCAGGTACTGAAAGAGGAGTTACTTCTCCCCAGCCTACCTTCTCTGCATGCTTTGGGGCAGCCTTTCTTCTGCTGCATCCTGCAAAGTATGCCTTTGAGCTGGTGCGCAAGATGGATCAGCACGGAACTACTGCCTACCTTGTCAACACCGGGTGGATAGGCGGCCCCTACGGCACCGGGAAGAGAATCGACCTGCCGGCAACAAGGGCAATCATAGATTCTATACTTGACGGTTCTTTTGATGAGGCTGAATTTGAGGAGACAAGGGTATTCAGGCTTGCTATACCCAAGGAGGTGCGTGGACTCGACAGCAGGTTCCTTAATCCCAGGAATGCATGGCCTGATCCGGCTGAATGGGACAAGGCAGCCAGATCGCTGGCCGAGAAATTTGTAGATAATTTCAGAAAGTATACTGATAGTGAGCTGGGTAAAAGGCTTGAGGCTGTTGGCCCCCGGTTGCTTTAGTTGATTTAAAAACCTGCGTCTCTTAGACGCGGCAATGTCCTTTCGGGGGGTATGGTATAGTGTACCAGGAAGTGTGTCTGATGTGGGTATAACAAAGTTTTCCTGGATTGGTTTTTCCGGCAAAAAAGTCTGCAGCTGTTTTAACCTTTCCGGTTGCCGGTATCATCCATTTTCTTTGCCTCCTCCCATATAACGTTCATCTCATCGAGGGTCATTTCCTTCAGTGACCTGCCCCTGGCCATAGTACGGCTCTCCAGGTAGTTGAACCGGCGCGTGAATTTCTGGTTTGTCTTTTCGAGTGCTGTTTCCGGGTCGATACCATAAAGCCTTGCTGCATTGACAAGCGAGAAGAACAGGTCGCCGAACTCGGCTTCTGTTTTGTTTCTGTCGGCACGGTTTATTTCCTCCCTGAGCTCCCGCAATTCTTCCATCACCTTGTCCCATATCTGGTGCTTTTCCTCCCAGTCGAATCCAACTCCTTTTACTTTATCCTGTATCCTGTTTGCCTTGATCAGTGCAGGCAATGCCGCAGGAACTCCGGAAAGGACCGTTTTGTTTGTTTCTTTGATCTTCAGGTGCTCCCAGTTTTCCTTAACCTCATTTGCATCGGCTACCTTAGTGCTGCCGAAAACGTGCGGATGTCTGAAAATCAGTTTTTCATTAATCCCTTCGAGCACATCGGCAATGTCAAAGGAATTAGATTCAGACCCTATTTTCGAGTAAAACACTATATGAAGCATCAGGTCTCCAAGTTCTTTCCTGATCTCATCAGGGTCATTACCGGAAATTGCCTCAGCAAGCTCATAGACCTCCTCTATGGTCAGGTTTCGGAGAGTTTCGATCGTTTGTACCATGTCCCAGGGGCATTTCTCCCTGAGTTCGTCCATTATATCAAGCAGTCTTTTAAATTCAGCCAGTCTCTTATCCATGTTATCATAATTGGGGTTTTTCAAAACCCTTGTTGCTTATTATTTCGGTCTGAAATGTCAGGATTTGGGTTTTTTGTCAAAGAACTTAATTCTTATGGTCGAGCTGGTGCCAAGATTAAGCAACTCTGCTGCATTGCCCCTGTTAATAGCTACTTCCAGCAGTCCCAGTGAGTTGAAAAGAACAAGCAGCTCGCCCGCAGAGGTTTCACCGTATGACCTGTTTATCCTGTGAAGCTTGTAATGGTTACTCTGGAGGGCTATTTCAAACTGTCTTCCCTGGCCAATCCTGTCATATAGTTCTTTTGTGATGTTTGTTATTGCATTTTGATATGAATCGATATAGATAACGCTGCCGTTAATGACATCCTTATCTATAGTAGCTCTGCGGGGAATGCTCCTTTCAAGTTTTTCATGCTTGTTGCCAATCTCCTCCAGTGGCACTCCCGAAGCAATAGCACATGCAGCCTTTACGAATACACCGAGCGATCCAAAGCTGTGTTTACCATCTTCCTGGATGGCAAGTTCAACTATCTCATCCGGGTCATCTTTAAAAATCAGTCCGAAGATCCCGTTGTCATTCCCGATAAAATAGTGCCCGCCGTATTTGACTGCCACAAGTGTTTCTCCAACTGAAGGTTCGCTGTTTACACAGATAAGGTGAACAGTTCCCGCGGGGAAATGGTAATAACTGTTTTTGACTACAAAAGCTGCCTTTGCAGTATTGAATGGGGGTATATTATGGGTTATGTCTGCTATTTGCAGATCCGGGCAGGTAGACAGGAGACTGCCTTTTATTGCTCCTGTATAATAATCGTCTTGAATCCAGTCCGTTGTGAGCGTTACAATGGGCATACTGATCCTGCGGCTTGGTTATGTGCTTACAATAGTTGTAAAAGGTATAAACAGATGGAAAAAATCTGATTATTTTTGTAATTCCCAAAAGTAAGCAATATTTGTAAATTAGATGATCGAGCAGTTAATATATTTGGAGGGCGTCGACCCGGCACTTCTTTACGGTGTAAATAACGTCCTTCTTGATAAGATTGTATCATTATTTCCCAAACTAAAAATTGTTGCCAGGGGAAATGAGATAAGGGTATACGGTGATGAGGAAGAGATTGCCAGGTTTGATGACCTTATTCACGCATTGATAGAGCATCTTCAGAAGTACAACAAGCTGACTGACAGCGATCTTGATCAGATAATTGCAGGCGGGCACCCACCTCGCGAAATACCTGATGATCCCGGGGGAGTGCTGGTTTACGGTAACCACGGCAAGATGATCTCTGCGCGGACAGTCAACCAGCGACTGCTGGCCCGCGAGTATAACAGGAACGACCTTGTTTTTGCCATTGGTCCGGCAGGTACGGGAAAGACCTATACAGCGATTGCCCTTGCTGTCAAAGCCTTCAAGAACAAAGAGGTTAAGAAGATTATCCTTACAAGGCCCGCGGTTGAAGCAGGAGAGCATCTTGGCTTTCTGCCGGGCGACGTAAAAGAGAAGCTTGATCCATACCTTCAGCCGCTCTATGATGCACTTCACGATATGATACCGGTACGCCGGCTTAAAGATTATATAACCGACGGTACAGTGCAGATAGCTCCGCTTGCCTATATGCGGGGAAGGACTCTTGACAATGCAGCCGTTATACTTGATGAAGCCCAGAATGCCACAACCAACCAGCTGAAAATGTTTTTGACCCGGATGGGTAAATCCGCCAAATTTATTGTAACCGGTGATATTACACAGGTAGATCTGCCCGACAAGAATAAAAGCGGACTGACCTATGCGTTGAAAATATTGAAGGATATAAAGGGCTTGTCTATTATCTGGTTCGATGAGAGGGATATTATAAGGCACAGGCTTGTCAAGCTGATAGTAAAAGCCTATGATAAGGAGAGTGACAGGTAAGGCTCATTGCAAAAGCAGACCGTCATTGGTTCATTTAATTTAATACCAGGATAAAACTATTTCACATACAGTCATGATCAACCATTGATGATTGATGCTGAATGTAACCTGCAGAATGTAAGAAATTATTTATTGCACTTAACAAAAATTGAATTTATGACAGAAGCAATTGTAAAAACCGGGTTTAATTTTCCGGGTCAGAAAAGCTTGTATACAGGTAAGGTTAGAGATGTATATAGTATCGAAGGTAATTATCTCGTAATGGTGGTAACCGACCGGATATCGGCATTTGATGTTGTGTTGCCGGAGGGAATACCGTATAAGGGGCAGGTATTAAACCAGATAGCATCAAAATTTCTCGATGCAACAGCCGATATTGTCCCAAACTGGAAAATCGCGACACCCGACCCCATGGTGACTGTAGGACACCTTGCCGAACCCTACAAGGTTGAAATGGTTATAAGGGGATACCTTACAGGACATGCATGGAGAGAGTACAAGGCAGGTAAACGTGTTTTGTGCGGGGTTCCGCTGCCATATGGTATGAAGGAGCACCAGAAATTCCCTTCTCCCATTATTACCCCTACAACAAAGGCTGCGAAGGGTCACGATGAAGATATATCCAAAGAGGAGATAATCGGGCAGGGACTTGTTCCGGCCGGTGAATATGAGAAACTTGAGGAATATACCTATGCTCTTTTCGAGCGTGGCACCCGGATTGCCGAAGATAAAGGGCTTATACTCGTTGATACCAAATATGAGTTTGGTAAAAAGGATGGCAAGATATATCTTATAGATGAGATCCATACTCCCGACTCTTCCAGGTACTTCTATATGGATGGTTATGAGGAGCGCCTGGCCAATGATGAGCCTCAGAAGCAGCTTTCCAAGGAATTTGTGCGGGAATGGCTTATTGAAAACGGTTTCCAGGGTAAAGAGGGACAAAGAGTGCCCGATATGACCAGGAATGTTGTTAAAAGTGTTTCTAAAAGGTATATAGAGTTGTTT
Organism: Bacteroidales bacterium; assembly: GCA_007131165.1. Lineage (GTDB taxonomy): Bacteria > Bacteroidota > Bacteroidia > Bacteroidales > PUMT01 > PXAP01. The sequence goes on from SLRB01000037.1 coordinate 4,646, forward strand.
GAGAATATCACGGGAGAAAAGTTTGTGCCTGCCGAATCCGCCGGCATACCTGCAAGAATAGAAAGGAACGTACTCGATTTCCTGGCAGGTTTGTAATATCTCAACTGATTATCCTGCCTTCTGTTTTTTTAACAGGCAGCAGTAATGCAGGCTATTGATACTTATCGGGTAACAGGATTAAGATATGCGCGTTGAAAGACTTAATAGTAAAAGAAGGGAGCTGGTGTCTGACGGGAAAACAGATACCGGGCCTCTTGATGTGGTGATTAAGAAATATTCCGGCAAAAAAGGTATAATGATTCCCGTATTGCAGGAGACACAGCGTATTTACGGATATTTGCCACGGGATGCCTTCCTGAGGTTGTCTGAGGAGCTTGATCTGGATTTAAGCCACATGTACGGTGTCGCCACATTTTATGCACAGTTCAGGCTTTCTCCGGTAGGCCGTCATATTATAAGGGTATGCCATGGAACGGCATGCCATGTTCAGAATGCAGAAAGCATAACCGGAGCACTGGAGGAGACACTTAAGGTAGTTGACGGAGGCACCACTGATGACGGTTTGTTTACGCTTGAATCTGTTGCCTGCCTTGGCTGCTGCTCTCTGGCACCGGTTATGATGATAGGCGAAGATACGTACGGAAAGCTTACCGGCAGTCAGGCAGTAAAAGTTATAAAGGATATAAGGGTTAAAGAAAAGGATTTGCCAATATAATCAAGTTGTCGGTGTAAATTATGGGACAAGTCAGGGTAATTGTAGGACTTGGCAGTTGTGGTATTGCTGCGGGTGCCGGGAAAGTGTACGAAAGGATTAGGTCGCTTAAGGAGGCTGAAAACCTGGATTTTACACTTTCAAAGACAAGCTGTTCGGGAATGTGCTACCGTGAACCCCTTGTCGAAATAATAGATGAGACCGGATGGTATCTTTACGGGGGTATCGATGAGGACAGGTCTGTTGAGCTTCTCAACAGCCATATTGCGAACAATAACCCGGTAAAGGAGTATATGGTTTGTACCGACCTTTATGAAACGCCTGACAGCAGGTTTTTCAGAAAACAGGTTAAAATAGCTTTGCGTAACTGCGGCATCATCGATCCGGAAAATATAAGTGAATACGAAGGCCGTGGCGGATATGAGGCACTGAAAAAGATAGTGTCAGGCAATATCTCTTCCCGTGAGATAATAAAGGAGGTGACAGATAGTGGATTGCGGGGCAGGGGAGGAGGAGGGTTTCTAACCGGGCTGAAGTGGAAATACACACTTGACAACAAATCGCCTGACAAGTACGTGATATGCAATGCCGATGAAGGCGATCCGGGTGCTTTTATGGACCGTTCGCTTCTTGAAGGAGACCCCCATTCGGTACTGGAGGGGATGATCATTGCCGGCCTTGCTGTGGAAGCATCATCAGGGGTAATTTATTGCCGGGCTGAATATCCCCTTGCGTTGAAGCGACTGGATATTGCGATCGCACAGGCAAGGGAACGTGGTTACCTTGGCAGGGATGTATTTGGGTATAAGGGTGTTTGCTTCGATATATCGGTAAAGGAGGGTGCAGGTGCATTTGTATGCGGAGAAGAGACAGCCCTGATAGCTTCTGTTGAGGGTTATAGGGGCATGCCTGCCAAACGGCCACCGTTTCCTGCTGAATCGGGACTGTGGAAAAAGCCAACCAATATCAACAATGTAGAGACATATGCCAATATCCCATGGATCATTCGCGAGGGAGCCGCTAAATATGCCGGGTACGGGACAGAAAAGAGCAGGGGCACAAAGGTGTTTGCACTGGCGGGAAAGATAAGGCATGGCGGACTTGTGGAGGTGCCTATGGGAATAACCATCAATGATATCGTATTCGGGCTCGGGGGTGGAATACCGGGCGACAAAACCTTTAAGGCTGTGCAGCTTGGCGGCCCTTCCGGAGGATGTATCCCTGCCTGGCTGGCCGACACCCCGGTTGATTATGAATCTGTCAATGCCACCGGAGCTATTATGGGGTCGGGTGGTTTGGTGGTTATGGACGAAACCACCTGCATGGTCGATATTGCAAGATTCTTTCTTGATTTCACGGCCAGGGAATCGTGCGGAAAATGTACCTTTTGCAGGATAGGTACAATGAGAATGCTCGAAATACTTGTCCGGATCACCGAAGGCACCGGGAGGGAGGAAGATGTTCCGGTACTTGAAGAACTTGCCGGGCAGATAAAAGAGAGTTCTTTATGCGGACTCGGACAGACGGCGCCAAATCCCGTGCTTACGACATTAAGGTATTTCAGGGATGAGTATGAGGCACATATAAACTTAAAGAAGTGCCCTGCAAAGGTATGTAAAAAGCTGCTCAGATATGAAGTGAGTGAGGGTAATTGTACCGGTTGTACGGTATGTGCAAAAAATTGCCCGGTAGATGCTATATCTGGTGAGCGCAAAGGGATTCATCATATTAACCAGGATATTTGTACACGTTGCGGAATATGTTATGCAAAGTGCAGGTTCGATGCCATAATGGTAAACTGAGCGGCCCAAGTCGGGCGATATCTTTGTTTTAAATCAGCTTTCAGCAATACAGGATGGAACAGATCAATGTAATAGTAAACGGAAATACTTTTAATGGTAATCCAGGCGAGACTATAATGGAGCTTGCCGGCAGGGAGGATATACGCATCCCTTCCCTCTGCAATGACCGGCGTCTTCAGCCTTTTTCCTCCTGCTATGTTTGTGTAGTGGAGATTGAGGGGGGACGCGGATTGCAACCAGCGTGCTCTACCAGGATAACCGAAGGCATGGTTGTCAATACTGACAATGCCAGGGTGGTAAAAGCAAGAAGAACCGCCCTTGATCTTATGCTCAGCAATCATTTTGCCGATTGCGAAGCTCCATGCAAGAGAACCTGTCCGGCCGGCGTGGATGTACAGGGGTATATTTCATTGATCGGGAAGGGTTTGTATTCAGAAGCTGTTGCGCTGATAAAAGAGGTCAATCCGCTTACTGCAATATGCGGCAGGGTATGTGTAAGGCCCTGCGAGGTTGCCTGCATGCGGAATCTTCTTGATGAGGGTGCTGCCGTGGGTATCGATTACCTTAAAAGATATGCTGCAGACCGTGACCTGGAGTCTGCACACCGTTATGTTCCTGCAGTGCCTGAACCGACAGGCAGAAAGGTTGCCATTATCGGTGCTGGCCCGGGCGGACTTTCGGCGGCATGGTTCCTGCAACTGCTTGGGCACCAGTGTCATATCTACGAAGCGAATCCGCTTCCGGGAGGATGGTTGCGCTATGGCATACCCGGTTACAGACTGCCTGATGACATATTGCAGAAGGAGGTTGATGCCATAACCGAACTTGGCGCAGAAATATTTGTAAACAGGAGATTTGGCAACGACCTGAGTTATGCTGAGATAAAGAGAAATTATGACGCCCTTGTTCTTACTATCGGTTCGCAAAGAGGTACCCTTCTTGGATGTAAAGGCGAGGATGCCGATGGGGTCTTTTCCGGCATTGATTTTCTGCGCAATATGGAGATGACAGACCAGCGCTATGACTTCAGCGGGAAAAAAGTTGCCGTGGTCGGGGGTGGAAATACTGCGATGGATTGCTGCAGGACATCAGTCAGGTGCGGAGCTGAAAAGGTATATATTATTTACAGGCGCACGGAGAAAGAGATGCCGGCTAATCCAATAGAAGTGCATGAGGCCGGGGTTGAGGGGGTTGAATTTATGTTCCTGGCAAATCCGGTATCGGTAAACAAAAACAATAGCGGTGCCGTCAAGTCGTTAACCTGCATCAGGATGGAGCTGGGTGAACCTGATGCATCCGGACGCAGGCGTCCTGTACCTGTTGGCGGGTCTGAGTTTGACGTTGAGGTTGACTATATTCTTGCTGCAATCGGGCAAAAGACAGATGTCGATTTCCTTGATGATATAAACAGTAATGCAGATGACGGTCAGCTCGAGGTTAACCGGTGGGGTGATATAGTTGCCGATCCGGATACCCTTCAGACAGGCATCCCCTCTGTTTTTGCAGCAGGTGACGGGGTGACGGGACCGGCAACGATAATTGAGGCTGTTGCACAGGCTAAGGTTGCTGCCGGCAGCTGCCACAAGTACCTGTCAGGGCACCCGGTTGAACCCGAAAAGCCTGAATTCCTTAGCAGGAAGGACAACTTCAGGCAGGTTACTGCCAGTATGGTGGAAGGCAGGTACAAAAGAGAGTTCCGGCAGGAGATGCCCGTCCTGCCGCCGGAGAAACGTATGGATTTCGATGAGGTTGAGATGGGGTATCAGGGTGAAGAGGTGGCTCTTAAAGAGACAACGAGATGTATGGAATGCGGATGTTCTGAGCTGTACACCTGTGAGCTTAAAAAGATGTCAGATGAGTACGGTGCCGTGCAAAAAAAGTATCCGGGTATTTTCCAGGAGCATGAACCTGATCATTCACATCCCTATATTGAGCTGGACAACAATAAATGTATTCTTTGTTCGCGGTGTGTACGCATTTGTGCGGAGGTGGTCGGGGCCAATGCCCTGGGGCTTGTAAACAGGGGTTTCAGCACCTATGTTGCTCCCGCGCTGGGCGAATCGCTTACTGAAACCAGGTGCGAGTCATGCGGACTTTGTATCTCGGCCTGCCCGACCGGAGCCATTACCGAGAATGTGACGTTTAAACCCGCACCGGTAAAGTGGGATACTGCAAGTACCATATGCAACTACTGCTCTGTTGGTTGTGAACTAAACATCCATCACAAATCCGGTTTTGTTCTAAGGGTAACCGGTGGCCGGGGAGAAATAAACAGTGACGGCAATATTTGCCGTTATGGTAAGTTCGGATACAGGTACATTAATGACAGAAACAGGATCACACTGCCCATGCTGAAGGAAAACGGAAATTTTGTCCCGGTTTCTTTTGAGGAGGCATTTGACCTTATTGCCGGTAAAATAAAATCAGTCCGACCTGATGAGAACGCCTTTTTCGGAGGTGCCCGGCTGTCAAACGAGGAACTGTACCTCCTGCAGAAACTTGCAAGGGCAGGTGCGGGAACCCCTAATATAGGCAACTTTCACTACCTGGGAAGGGGTAATGGATATGGGAGCCTTTCAATAAGATCAACACCTTATGATCAGCTCGGCGGTGCTTCAAGGATTTACCTTTTCGGTGCAGAGCTGAGTACCGGAAATCCTGTTCCGGGGTATACAGTTAACATGTTGAGGCGGGTTAAGGGCATACCTGTTGAGCTTATCACCGACAACGAATCATCCCTGATGAGGCACAAGGCCGACAGGGTCATTCATACAGGGTCCTATTACCATTTTGTCAAGGCTCTCAATTATTATTACCTTGAAAAGGGGCTTGAGAACGCTCTTTTTATAAGAGACAACTGTTCGGGTTTCGAAAAGTACAAAGCAGAGTTGCTCCGCGAGGATTTCAGAACACTGTTTGAATTGTCAGGCTTTTCAACAATGGACAGTTTCACTGAATTTGCTGAGCAGTTTAACAGGGAGATGAATGCCATAGTACTTTTTCAGGAAAAGGAACTTTCGGCAAACACCTGCCTTGAGCTTATGAATCTTGCAATGATAACCGGCAAGCTTGGAAAAAGGTCGTCAGGACTGATACCGCTCAGGGAGAAAAACAACTCACAGGGTCTTTTCGATATGGGAGTATTCCCCTCTGTTTTGCCAGGATCAGTCCCTGCCGGGGATAAAAAGAGACCGGGTGATATAGCCGGAATACGGGGAGCCGGCAGATTACCCGTAACAGGCAACCCAGACCTTTACGGGTTACTTGAGAACGGAGCACTGAAAAACCTGTTTGTTTTCGGAGAGGATCCTGCAGGCTGCGCCACAGATAAGAGTAAGGTTGAAAAATGGTTCTCCACCCCGGAGTTCATCGTGGTACAGGATTATTTTATTAGTGAAACGGCCAGCTTTGCAGACATTGTACTGCCCTCATCATTGCCCTTCGAAACCGGGGGTACATATAGCAATACCGGCAAAGTGATACAGCAATATGAGAAATTCACCGGACCGGCTGAATGTTGCCCGGGGTGGAAACAGCTGGTTTCTGTCCTGCAACGGCTTGGAGAAGACAGAATAAACAGCCTGGATGATGTAAGGAACGAGATGTTCACAATTCTTTCACGTTCGGGTTATCCCGGGGAACTTGAACTAAAAGTAACGCAATACGATAATCAGAAAAGGTTGTTCGACTATGGTTGTGATCACCTGGTCAGGCGTTTTGACCATGAATTTGCAGCCTCTTTTAACAAAGCAGATTAAACTTGATAATCATACTTTTAATGGTTATCATTGTATCATATCAGATCAATTTGCAAATACAATAAATTATTAATCATGAAGAAGTTTGAATCTGTTGACGATATACTCGACTTTGCTATCGGGCTTGAACAGGATGCTGTCGATTTTTATAAGCAGCTTGCCCGGAATGCCGTTACTCCCGACATGAAACAGGTGTTTGAGCAATTTGCACGGGAGGAGATAGGTCATAAGGCAAGGCTTTCTGAGGTTAAGGAGAAAGGGCTTTATGAAATAAAACCGGAGGCGGTAACTGATTTGCAGATAGCCGACTACCTTGTAAGCATTAAACCCTCCCCGAATATGAGCTATGCAGATGCCCTGGTACTGGCAATGAAACGGGAGAAAGCAGCATTCAAACTATACATGGATCTTTCTGAAAGGGCTCCGGATCAGGAGATGAAGGCCTTATTCCTGTCTCTCGCGATAGAAGAATCCAGGCATAAGCTGAGGTTTGAACGTGAATATGATGAGTATGTCCTGAGGGAAAACTGATAATAACCTGACAATAAACCTTGAAAATCCGGCACCGTTTTATATTGATTTCTTACTTTTGTTCCGTTTTATTCAACCACTAGTATATATATTAATTTATCAGCCCATATGCGTCTAAAGTTTTCTCTGTTTTTATTATCCTGTTTGGCACTGCATACAGTGATCTATGCACAGGCCGAACCCGCTGAGGTAGTCAGGTCGGAAGATAAGATCGTGATCGGCAGGGAGGTTTACTACATACATTTTGTTAAACCCGGACAGACATTATATTCAATAAGCCGGGTTTACAATGTACCTCAAAAGGAACTGATCCTTGAAAATCCGACTCTTTATGTAGCAGATCTGCAGGCCGGGCAGACACTCAAAATACCCTTCAGGCCCGAAGCAGAGGAAGAGGAAGTCACAAAAGACGTGCAGCAGGGTGATTTTATTCTTCATACAATCGAGCAGGGGCAGACACTGTTTTTTCTTTCCCGGACCTACGAAGTAACCGAAGATGAAATAAAAAAACACAACCCCGGCCTTGATGAGGATAACCTGCAGATAAACCAGGTGGTCAGGATACCCGCCAGGCCGGTCTACATTACAAGGGAAGGGTTTCCAACCAAGGAGGATATGTATATTCACCACAAGGTTGAAAAAGGTGAGACCCTGTACTCCCTGTCACGCAAGTACGAAGTATCTGAGAGGGCAATACGGGAGGCTAATGAAAAACTGGTGTGGGGTCTTAAATATGGTGAGTATGTAAGAATCCCCAGATATGATCCTGATGAGATTGATGAACCTTATCCGGCCGGGCTTGCAGAAACAATTACAGATGACCTGATCGGCGAGGAACTTATAGAAGATCCCTGGCAACCCGATCTTTATGACCCGGTTCTGGTGGCAGATGCCGCCTGCCTCAGCTTTGATATCGGGAGTTATGACAAGCCATTTCATGTGTCTCTTCTACTCCCCCTGTTTATAGACCGGAACTGGCCGGTTGAACTGCCCGACACGCTGGATAAGGAGAAGGCTGCTGAGCTGTACCCTGAATATGTAAGGTCGGTCGGAGAGCTATATCATGGCACGGTGCCTTTTCTTGAGTTTTACGAAGGGGCTATGATGGCTGTCGATTCACTTGTCCGCGCCGGACTTTCTGTTGTCCTTAACGTATATGACACCGGGAGAAGCGCCGAAAAAGTAAGGGAGATTATCCGCAAGCCGGAATTCCGGCAAAGCGACCTTATTATCGGTCCTGTTTACCCTGATAATATGAAAATCGTATCGGACTGGGCAAGAGCCAACAGCGTTAACCTGGTATCGCCCCTGACAACAAGGCGTGAATTGCTATACGACAATCCTTATCTGTTCCAGGTAACTCCTTCTGCATCTGCAGAACTTGAGCAGGCCTCGATATTCATTTCAAATTTCCCCTCTTCCAATTTCGTACTGATCCACAAAGATGACCATTTTGAAAGGAATACGGTTGAAGCATTCAAAAACAATATATTCAGGCACTTTTCCTATAACTCAGAATTTGAGAACCTGGTGTTCAAGGAGGTTATTTATACCGATCCTGCTGTAAACATTGAACAGTCACTTGTTAAGGATGGGAGGAACATCGTGATAGTTCCTTCCACCGATCAGGCATTCGTGTCGAATATACTGATGCGTCTCAACATCCTGACCAGGAATTACGACATAACAATATTCGGGTTGAATGAGTGGCAAAGGTTTGCAAATATCGAGGTTGAGTATCTCCATAATATGGAGTTTCATTTTGCATCACCGTTTTATATTAATTACGAAGATAAGAACGTTAAAAGGTTCCTTGCCGGCTTCAGGGATAAATACAACACCGAACCTTCTCATTACGGATTCCAGGGGTACGATATCATGTTCTATTTTCTGCAGGCTATGAAAAAATACGGCCCCGACTTCAGGGATTGTCTTCCTGCAATGAGCACAGAGCTTTTGCAGGCCGATTTTCTTTTCCGGAAGACCGGCAGTCAGAACGGACTGGAAAACAATGGCATATCTATAGTAAGATATGATAAGGACATGAATATTCAACGTCTCGGACTGAATGCTGCTGGGCGCTGAATAATTGACTGCTCAAGGGGCCTGATAAGGTTTTAACCAAGCGGTTTAATTGAATTTGCCTTCGCATTTTAAAGAAACTGAATACCCCGGCGGGGCTCTGTCGCTGAGATGATTTACTCGTATCTCAGCGCTTTTACCGGGTTTCCTGTTGCCGCCCTTAATGCAAGGCCCGTAATGGTTAACATGGCTACCAGAAGCGCAATAGCTCCGCCCGCAAGGAACATCCAGACCTGCAATTCAATTTTATAGGCGAAATTTTCCAGCCAGCCTGACATCATATACCAGGCTGCAGGCCATGCTATTATATTTGCCAGCAATACCCACTGCCCCATGTCTCTGTAAAGCAGTATCAGAATTGAATATACTGATGATCCCAGGGCTTTTCTAATTCCTATCTCCTTAGTTTTCCTGATAATAGTGAATGATGTCAGCGAGTACAGTCCCATCACCGATACTATTACGGCGAGGATTGCCGACATACTTATCAGCCTGACTGCACGGTCCTCCGCATCATAACTGCTCCGAAGCCTGTCATCAAGAAACTCCCAGGTAAAGTCGTAATCAGGGTCAAAATGGCCAAGTGCCACCTCAATTGCTTCAATGGTGGCAGGGATGTCGCCATTATCAATCCTGACAGAAATAAACCTTATATGATCTGAGTACCTCGTATGCACGATAGGTTTAATCGGTTCGTGAAGTGTCTCAAAGTGAAAATCGCCAACAACCCCGATTATCGTTCCACGGTCTTCCCAGACATAAATTTCCTCACCCACCGCCTGCTCAAGTCCGAGTGCCCTTTTAGCAGACTGGTTTATGATATAGCTGTTCCTGTCGGTTTCCCTGCCTTCAGCGAAGCTCCTTCCTTCAATTAATGGTATCCGGTAGGTTTCGAAATAATTATCCTGCACCCTGTTTTCGTAGATCATCACAGCTTCATCGCGGCTGCCTGAAGCAGGCCAGCTGTTCTGGATAGTTCCCTGGTGTCCGGGTATACCCTCTGATGCAGTAACAGAGGAGACGGCGCTGTTTGCCAGAAGTTCAGTTCTGACAGAAAGGTAATTCTGATTAATACGGGGTGTCAGGTTTCTGATAATTAAAATACTGCTGCTGTCAAAACCAAGAGGTTTTGTTTGCATGTAACTGATCTGGCTGTTAAGGATTACCAGGCAGATCAACAGGAATATAGCAATTGAAAACTGAAATACTACAAGAAATATCTTAATCACGTTACGAGGTCTGCCGGGCTTCTGATGGCTGAATATCTTAAGAGGGCTGAATCCAGAAAGGTAGAATGCCGGGTAAGTGCCCGAACCGAAACCTGTTATTGCTGCTACTCCCAATAGGAAAAGCCAGAATGAGGGAGAAAGGTAGTTGACTGATAATTCCCTGCCCATAAGGTTTCCGAAAGGATGGATCAACAATTCTGTAATAGCTGTCGCTACAATCAGCGCCAGCAGGGTTGAGATTATCGACTCTCCAATAAATTGCATTATCAGTGCTTTTCTTGAGCTTCCGGCTATCTTCCTGATTCCTATCTCCCTGCTTCTTGTCTCCGATCTGGCTGTTACCAGGTTAACATGGTTGACTATGGCAATCAGTAGTATAAACCCTGCCAGGAAAGAAAAAATATATACCCAGCTCATCCTTCCCCTGGGCTCAGATTCGAACTGCAGGTGTTCTGAATGGAGATGAATATGGCCCAGAGGCTGAAAGGATGGTGTTATTTTTATACCCATTCCTTCAAGGAACTTAACATAGTATTCATCAATGTAATTCTCTGCTGTTGACAGAGTTTCCTTGTGACATCCTCCTTCAGACAACAATATATAGGTATAGAAGCTGAATCCCCTTCTTTCGACAAAGGCCATCTGGTCCTGATCGAGTGATAAAAAGGACATAAGCAGGTCGAAAGACATATGTGAGTTGGATGGAATGGGTTCGGTAACGGCATTCACCATGTATTCTGTTTCGCCTACAAGTATGGTCTCTCCGGCCACTGCGGTCCGGCCAAAAATCCGTTCGGCAGTTTCGGCTGTGATGACTACTGTGCCAGGTTCGGATAATGGATTACTTGCATTGCCGTCTATTATCCTGAAGCTGAAGATATCTAGAAAATCTTCATCCACTATCAACCTGCTGTTATCAGTGAACCTGTTTTCACCATGTCTTATTTCAACAGAAGTGTAATCGACCCGGGTCACTGCTTCTATTCCGGGAATGGCATCATCCAGCAGCGGGGGCATTGTTCCGTCGGTTACCGGAGCCCTTACGGAATGGTCGCCGGACATCTCCAGCAGGCTATTTATCCGGTATATCCGGTCAAAATTATCATGAAACCTGTCATATGAAAGCTCATGGTTAATAAACAGGAATATGATTATTGTTGCAGCAAGACCCACTGCAAGCCCAAGCAGGTTAATCAGCGCAAAGCTTTTATGCTGCATCAGGTTACGGATTGCCGTAATAATTAAGTTTCTGAGCATATACTGAATATTTTAATAATGGTTCACTCAATAAATATACCGCATAGTTCAAGTTGCACTACTACAACTATATAGCTGAGTCCTGATTTTGTGGTGACAACAGCCTGGTGTACATCAATGAACAGCTTGTGCACGTAAACGTACATAAAAATGGTTATCCTGCAATAATTTCCTTATAAGGGAAACCAGCCCTGCTGAAGATCCATTGCGGTTATAAGCTGTGAATTGCGGTTATTAAATGATTATAATTATAACCATTTTAAAAAAAATACGTAGACCTCATTATCAGGAAATCCAGCATAATGAAGTTATTATTGTTTCTTGTATCAATAGGGATACTAATATGCCCGGCGGCCATATCACAGCCTCACTTCGGCCCTCCCAGGCCAAATGTGGCGACTCCGGCCGACAGGACTGCCGGAGCCGCGTTCAATATGCATTGGATGCAGTTTACAGACTCCGGCTTTTCTCCCTTAAGATATAACGGTCCGGGAGGAACTTTCAGGATATTCTCGGTAGTTGACCGCGGGCACCTTCGCCGCCATTTTGCAATAGGTGGAAAAGCCGATTACCTGTGGAACCGGCTCGGCTTTGATTCCTGGTATCTCCAACCTGAGATTGGAGGGGGACTTACATTCCCGGTTGATGCACTTTCGACCGACCAGGGCATTTCTCATGCAGGAGGCAACATATCTGCGACATATAGAGTCTACAGGTTTATGAATGAAGACCCCGGTCATATCTACTGGACAACTTCCTATACCCTTGATTTCCATTACATCTTTGATTACGAATTTGACAGGGACAAGAATTTTGTGGCCGTCCTGAATATCCCCCTGGCAGGAGCAGTCTCAAGACCGGCAGAAGAGAGGAACCAGACATTCCAGTTTCCCGGATTTTCACAATATTTTATGAGGATACATGAAAATACGGGTTTTGTTACCCTCGACAAAATGCAGGCCGCAAATATAAGGCTGTCGTACGATATTACCCGTTCAAGGAGAAGGTCGTTCAGTATTGGCTATGAGGTTGACTTTGCAAGATTTGCACATCCTGAACCGGTTATGTATTTTTCCAACAGTCTCTTTTTCAGATTGAATTTTTATCGCTTTTTCTGGTGATATGGAACGTAACAGAACATATACTCACGCCACAATTCTTGTCGTATTGACAGCACTTCTGGTTTCCTGCCTGCCCGATGGCGATTTCAAGACGGCTATCAATTATGAACCACAGGATGCCGGAGACGGCTGGACAACAGGTGATGCTTCAGAACACGGGTTTGACACCGGAAGGTTGAATGATATATATGAGATTATGTTCTCCGAGAGCAGTTACATTACCTCGCAATCACTTCTCATAGTGCGAAACGGGCATCTGGTATCGGAATCATATTTCAGGAGTCGTGACGACATCTCCGGCAAAGCCAATATAATGGGCATAACCAAGAGTGTTACATCTCTGATAGCGGGACTTGCTGCAGACCGGGAACTCATAGACACCGAACACCGGTTATACCGGTATATACCCGGTTATTTCGACGGTGATCAGAATAAGAGGGATATGACTGTTGAGCATGTTCTGACAATGAAGATCGGACTTGAGTGGGATCAGGATAATCACACTATTAACATGTTTAATACCAACAGGTTCCCGAGCAGCATGAGGGTTGTGCTTACAAAACCGTTTGAATCACCTGCCGGCACAAACTTCTATTATAACCACGGCGCACCGCAGCTTATTATGGGAGTTGCAAGATATGCATTCGGGCTGAACAGCACAGATTCACTTGTGCATATGCTGTTTGATCCCCTGGGTATTGACGATTTCGTGTGGGAGCAGCATACTGACGGGTTGCATTTTGGGGGACTCGGACTGCATATGCGGCCACGGGACCTGGCCCGTATCGGTCAGTTCGTTTTACAGAAGGGCCAGTGGGACGGTACCCGGATTGTTTCAGACGAATGGATAGAAAAAGCCACTTCACAACGTGTTGCCCCCGGGCAGGCAGGCTTCCATGGATACGGGTACTACTGGTGGATTGATGCCGAAAACAACGCCTTTTACGGTATGGGAGAGGGTGGGCAATATCTCTATATAGTACCTGATGAAAACCTGGTGATAGTCCACACGGCCAACCCGTCGGCAGGTTCTGGCTACAAGGGTATCGGGCATGAAGATTTAATGAGCCTTTCGGGGATGATACTTGAAGCGATCAGGTGATCATTTCCCGCGTCGGACTGTCTCTATGCTGATATATCCGGAACTCATTGCTGAAGCCACTTTTTAATATAATCTCCTGTGCTGAATTTCCTTGCGGCACCCCTGTCATTCATGTACCTTATCTTTCCGAAGACCGGCCTTTCGCCCCATGCCCTGTCGTGCACCCCCCCGATTGACCATGCACAGCCGGTGTATCCGTTGGGGTCGCGGCCGTCAAGCTGATACCTGTCATTCAGGTAAATTGCAGTTGCCAGGGCTTCTTCAGGTGAGGGGGTCCATTCCAGTATCTTCTTTGCCCAGTACATCCTCATATATCCGTGCATTTTGCCGGTTTTGACCATTTCAGCCTGCGCTGCATTCCAAAGCGGATCGTGAGTAGAGGCGAGCTCAAACTGCTCCCTGTCATACAGGTATTCTCTTTCGTCCTTCCGGTGCGTGTTCAGGGTCTTATTGGCCCAGCCGGGGAAGCCTTCAAAAGTGTCATAATGGTCGTTATAATGACAGAAGTTGTCTGAGAGCTCCTTTCTTACTATCAGCTCTTCAAGGAAGGAATCACCTGAGGGGTTTTTGGGGAAGCTTTTGAGTATCTCAAGCGCCATCCGCTGCGCTGAAATATGTCCGAAATGCAGGTAGGCCGACATGCCCGAGACAGCGCCTGCATTTGGGTCATTGCGCTGTTCGCCGTACAGGGAGAACCGCTCCTGAATGAACCGGGAGAATGCAGCCATTGCCGCATCTTCGCCGGGAACAATGTTTTCCACCTCTTTAACCGAACTGTCGGTTTGTTTAAGTAATTTCCGGATAACCTTTTGCCAGTCCATCAAACTGCCATCCTCAGCCGGAATATAGATCTCCCCCGGTAACCGGCTGCCTTCGTAAGGCTCTTCCAGGCAAGCGGCCGGCTTTCCGGGTGCATTTTTGCCCTGCCCGGCCCCGGTGTTTACATTGGCCCGCTTGCCAAACAACGGCAGACCCGGGAATTCATCCATGAACCCTTCAAGAAGTTTCCTGATCTTTGGCCTCAGGGTATATGCCCCGAACTCCTGCTTGCCGGATGCAACGCGGCAGGGCACTATATTGTGGGCATCCACCTCGTAAAGCGGGATATCTGTTTTTTTGAGCAGGTTCTTTTTCCACTCCTTCTTTGTCCTGAGAGGATCAAAATCGGTTACAACCGCTGATGCACTTATGCTATGTGCAAGTCTGGCGATAGCGCCGGGAGGGTCACCTGAAAGCAGCCGGAACGGTATACCCTTTTCCGTAAGCTTTTTCTCCACCTCTGCCAGTCCGCGTAACATAAATCCATAATGCCTGGCGTTTGCCCCCGGGTATTTATCTGCAAGTACAAAGGCAACCACAGGTGGCGAGCCTGCCTCCTGAGCCAGTTGGGCGGCATAAAGCAGCGCCCAGTTATCGTCAACCCTCTGGTCTCTGCTCATCCAGTATATCACCGGCCCATATTTTCCCGATGAGCTGTTGAGCTGATGAACCCTGGCAGGATTTACCATGTATCCGGTTTTGCTGCTCACTTAATTTCCTTGTATTTATTGGCATTTACAAATACAATATCGCCAATTCCTTCATACCCATGGAAAAACTGTTCTCCTGGCTGCTTAACCATTTCGCTCCGGAATCCTATAAGTATCAGCCCCGCGTTTGCAGACCTTTCTTTTATAAGGATTTTCGGGCTCACATCTTCTTTCATGGTTATAATTTCGATGTTGTGAAGTGATATGGGCAGCCGTCCTTCGTGAATAAGCTCAACTATCTGGTCCCATGTCTTCTGCTTCTCTTCTTCCCGGCAAAGGCTGAATATCTTGATGAAACCCTTTCTCCAGTCCGGGTGCCCCAGTATGATATAGGAAATAAGTATCATCAGGTTCGCATTCTCCGAATCGGTGGGCTTTATCCAGACATGGATACCCTGTTTAAAGTTTATGGCCTTCTGGGAGTTGGCATAAATACAAATATCGAAATTTCCGGCTTTTACCAGCGAGTAGTTGTCAATTATCTGGCAAAGCTCTTTGCTGTTACCCTGCTCATATTCAAACAGGGCCATGTTGTTTTCCATTCCCGAAATGCCAGGAAGCTGGATAATCTGAGCAATGGCCGATGTATAGGAGGGCGATATGAGCGTGTCCACGTACACATTGCTTTCTTCGATATCGGATAGCTGAATTAATTTTTTAAGCTCTTCGGCCGATTTTTCGTGCATTGATTTTGAAAAGTAGCCCTCTATAAGGTGGATATAGGTTGCAAAACCATAACGGTGTGATATCCATTTTATGAGCTCAAATGGTTTGGGCCTGTCAAAGGTGTTCTTTGATACACAAACAACTGCCGGGCGCCAGGAGCTGGTGTGTATCTTTTTCGACTTCTGAAGGTAGACCTGTATGTTCCGCGAAAGCTGGAAGAAGGCGCCCTGGAATATCACCTCCAGCCCTTTCCTGTCCTTGTGATGGTTTGAGATATAGGTATATATTAGTCCCATGATCACAAAGGCGGCAATTGCATATGCGGCGTGTATCATCAGCATCAGCCAGATGCTCATCAGAAATCCTCCCAGGGAGAAATACCATCTTGACTTGAAGGTGGGCCGGTAGGAGGGGTCAGATCCGAAGTGGTTAAGGAAGGATATCAGGCATAGAGATCCATACGTTACCATGAAAAACATACTGATGATCTGGGCCACCATGTCTACGTCACCCAGTGCAACAAAGATCATTGCAATGATACATGTGAGCAGGGTTGCATTGTAGGGTTCATTTGTCTCACCCCGGCCTCTGGCGGCAATGATGTTAAGTCTCCTGAAAGGGAATGACCTGTCATATCCCAGAGCCTGCAGTGTTCGTGGGGCCACCATTACCGAGCCGATGGCAGATGAAATTGTTGATGCTGCAAGTCCAAGTGGAATAATCAGCGGGCCGAAAAGCGCGATATTCCTCATTATCAGCTGGTCGGTTGCCAGGTCGTCAGGGAAGGCAGATACCGAAAGCTTCCAGGTAACAAAAATATACATAATCATCCCAATTACCGTGGCCGAAACTGTCCCAAGAGGTATTGATTTGCCCGGGTTGCGCAGGTCGCCCGACAGTCCCACTCCAGCAGTCATGCCCGTAAAAGCAGGGAAAACTATTGCAAAGACAAGAAAGAAGTCGTCCCGGTTCCTGAAGGTGAAGTTCATGGCTCCCGCCTCTCCTTCGTAACCTGTGCGCCCGACAAAAAAGAGAAGAAGTGAAATAAACAAAATCCCGGCAACCACGTACAACGCTTTTATTCCTAAGTTTGTCCCCCTTCTGAGAATAATAACCGAAAGAGTTGCCATTGCCGGTATGCTGATAACCTGGCGTGGCAATGCAATATTCAGGTTGTTTTTTATGAGGTTGAACAACGGCTCAAAGGCTTCGGTAAAGGCAATCACGTAAAATGCGACACTGATGGCCTGGGAAAGGTAAAGTGCGATACCTATGGTTGCCCCGATATTCAGTCCGAATGAACGGGAGATGATAAAATACTCACCCCCGCCTTCCACCTTCTGGTTTGTTGCAATTTCTGACAGGGCAAGGGCCGTCGGGAGGGTTACGGCATGTCCCACCAGTATGATCAGCACCACTCCCCAGAATCCGAGAGAACCGGTTGCAAAGCCGAACCGCAGGAAAAGAATGGCACCAAGTATGGTGGCTATTGCAGTGAAGAATACCGGGGCTGTACCAAAACGCCTTGCTTTGTTAATTACTTCTGCCATCCGGACTGGTTTTAAATGTGCTAAAATATCAAAACTTTGTGATTTATCACATGCAAAAATTAATACAAGTGGTTATTGCCTTTCAGCCTGGGCAGGCATCAGGTATATGCTTCGGCAAGACCGGCAGGCTTAGGAGGGAAAGGAATAAAAAAGGGGATCCTGCCTTGCATGGACCCCCTTTGGTTCTGTTTTGATGCCCGGCCTGTTTTACCGGGCTGGCTTCAGTTTTTGCTGCTGAGCATGCTTATTCGAACTACCTGCAAGCACTGCATATTTTTCAGCCTTCAGGAAAACCACCGGAGTAGCCGGTGAAGGTCTTTTCGCCGAAGGGGTTGTCTTTTTGAATATGAACCTGCTCATTATTGCTGTACTGCTGAATGTCCCTTATGAACCTGTCAGCCGCCCTTCTTGTCGCGAGTCCGATAAAGAAGAAGAGGATCAGTATGCCTCCCAGCACGAACATGATTATCTTTGAAGTATCTACACTGGCACCCAGTGTTTTTGTCATCGCGTGGAACAGCATCCACAGCAGGTAGAGGTTTACGGCCAGGCCCATCAGCGACCCCAGCACCGGGTGTAT
>SLRB01000323.1 GCA_007131165.1 Bacteroidales bacterium
GTTGCGAAACTTGCTTCCCGCAAAAAGCCGGGCGAACCTCCACTCGTCTACAAACTTTTCGTCAACCAGCGAATTAATAATCTTCTCGGTATCGCCTGAGCTAACTCCCCAGTCAAACAGTTTTTTCCTGACATCATACCTGCACTTCTCCTCAGATGCACACATTTTTTTTATCTTTTCAAGCGCCTCGGCATGATCGATAGTCTTTTTCGAACTCATTTTTTAAAAGATTAATAATAAATACATATCTGATGCTTCAAACATCCATAAACTTTAACAACGGGCACAAGCTCTCACCATCCTGTATTTCCCATTCAGATCTTTTCTGATCTCAATTTTCCCGAACATGTATCTCCTGAGCAACTCTGCAATTTCATTAAATTTCCCTTCGTTTATTTCCAGGTACAGCCTGCCCTCGCTGGTGAGACATTTTGCAGCCAGCGCCAGGATTGCCTCATAATAGACCAACGGCCGGTTGTCAGGAACAAACAACGCTTCAACGGGTTCATAGTGCAGCACATTGCTGTCAATGAGCATCTTCTCAGATTCGGTCACATATGGGGGATTACTTACAATAATATCATATTTAGCTGAATTTACAATGGCCGGGGCAAAAATATCTTCCTTTATGAACCCGATATCTGCACCCAGCCTCTCAGCATTTTTAGCAGCAACATCAAGCGCACCATCTGATATATCAATAGCTGTCACTTCAGGAAAGGGCAGGTTAAGGGACAGCCCTATCGCAATACATCCGCTACCTGTACCTATATCAAGAACCTTAACAGGTCCGCTACCCGTATCGTCAATTATCCACTTTACAAGTTCTTCGGTTTCCTGCCTGGGAATTAAAACATCGGGCGAAACTTCAAGTTTCAGACCATAAAACCATGCTTCTCCAAGAATATACTGTATTGGTTTATGCTTGAGTAATTGACCGACGATCTTCTCTATTTGTAAGAACGCTGAATTGGATAATTTTGTATCATTACGAATTAATAAATCGGTTTTTGAATAGTTAAGAAGATGTTCGAAAATAAGTTCCGTAAACCCCCGTATTTCCCTTGCCGGATACAAGCCGGCAAGTTCATCATTTATAAACCTGATAGCATATTCAACGTCGGGTTGTTCCAGGTTCATCCTCCAAAGATTTATATTTCTGGTTAATTTACTGCAAAACAAATAAAAAAAGTTGATGCCGCAACCTGCTGAAGATGGAAAATATGTGCGCCGGTGCCTCGAAATTGCACTTCGCGCGAAGGGCAATACTGCCCCCAATCCCATGGTCGGGGCAGTTATCGTTCACGGTAATACAATAATAGGCGAAGGATACCACAAGGCTTTCGGCAGCACTCATGCCGAACCTTGTGCCATCTCCAGCGTTAAAAATCCCGGGCTTTTAGGCAACTCCACCCTTTACGTAAATCTTGAACCCTGCGCTCATTACGGGAAAACACCACCATGTGCCGACCTGATTATCCGTTCAGGTATCCCAAGGGTTGTGGCAGGTACAGTTGATCCCAACCCCCTGGTTTCCGGAAACGGGATAAAGCGTCTCAAAGAAAACGGCATAAAAGTCACCGCCGGACTCATAGAACATGAGTGCAGGCATGTCAACCGGCGTTATTTCACCTGGCACCTGCAAAAAAGGCCCTGGATAATACTAAAATGGGCGCAGTCGGCCGACGGATTTATCGATCTCGAAAGGCCGCCAGGCACACCGGTCGGCCCCAACTGGATAACATCAGAAACAGCACGCATCCTGGTCCATAAATGGAGGGCCGAAGAACAGGCAATACTTGTCGGCACAAACACCGTAATAAAGGATAACCCCAGGTTGAACGTACGGCTCTGGGAAGGCAGGGACCCTTTGAGGGTAATCATTGACAGGGAGCTTAAGCTGGGCAGCAGTTACCATGTTTTTGACAACAGCCAGGATACATTAGTATTTACAGAGGCAGGTGCCGGGCTCAATGAGGCAACGCATCAGGCAGGCAAGGTAGCCGGCAGGATAAAAAACAAAGCTGCTGCAATTGGCTCCTCCGCCGGACAAAGGGAAAGACAAGGCCCTGAATATGCCTCCCTGGCATTTGACGGCACCGCAGAAGAAAAAATGATGAAGCACCTGTATTCACTCAATATCCAGTCGGTTATCATAGAAGGAGGTGCCTTTACCCTGAACAGGTTTATTGAAAAAGGCCTTTGGGATGAAGCAAGGATCTTTACCGGCCAAAAGTCATTTTTGGGTGGGGTAAAAGCCCCATTCCTTTCCGGTATTATGGTAAAGAGCCTTATCACAGGCAACAGCCTGCTGAAAATATTCTATAATAATTCCTCGCAATGCCTTCCCCACCCAGGAAGTAATGAAAGAACTCTTAAAAAGCAGTAATTAACCGGATTAAAAACTAACCAGTCAAACTGATCCTTTTCCGGATTCTCACAATACCTGTAAAATTTACCCGATAAAGTAAAAAGGTCGGTTTACCGCATAGCCTTTTATGGTAATATCATCCGGGTATATAGAGAATATCTGTCAATTGGTTCTCAGTTAGCCTCTATAATCCGGAACAGCTCATCAAGTTGTGGTGTCAGGATGATCTCTGTGCGACGGTTCTTCCTCCTGGCTTCAGCAGCATCACCCTCCTCAAGAGGCATATGCTCTCCCCTGCCCGCGGCAATTATCCTGACCGGGTCAATATTTGTGCCGTCAAGCAGTATCCTGACAATAGAGGTTGCCCGGAGCACGCTGAGATCCCAGTTGTCCCGCATTCGCGGACCGGGTATTACAGGCACGTTGTCGGTATGCCCCTCGATCATAATGCTGATATCAGGATTTTTCTCAAGAACCTTTGCAAGGTCTTTTAGTGCCCTTACTCCGTTGGGGTCAACAACAGTACTCCCTGTCTGGAAGAGAAGCTGCTCTTCCAGGGACACGTATACCTTACCATTCTTTTCGTAAACACTAAGCCCCTGACCTTCGAACCCGCGTAACGCATTTGCTATCGTCTTATGCAAAGCATTGACCACCGAGTCCTGGCGGGCAAGTATTGCCTCAAGTTCCATGAGTCTTTCATTCCTTTTGTCAAGATCGGCAGAAAGTTCACTAAGAACCTTTTGCTTTTCTTCCAGGTCTTTCTCCATCTCCTTAAGTATGTCTTCACGAATCATCAGATCTTCCTGAGTGGTCTGAAGCTGCTGAAGCAAACGGGTGGTTTCCCTTGCGGTGCCCTCTAATACTGCATCCTGGGTTTCCTGAAGCTCATTAAGCTGCCTCCTTGTCCTGTCGAGTTCTGCCCTGGTGTTCCTTAGCAGCATGGCCCTGTCGGTACTGTCTTTGACAAGCTGTTCATGCTCATTCTCCATTACCGACATCCGGGCTCTGAGCTCGGTAAGTGCAACATCCATTCTTTTGTTTTCTATCAAAAGAGAATCGCGTTCCTGTTCAGACTGGATTTTTTCATCGCGCATCTCCTGAAAATGTTTGGCAGGTACACATGATGCCACCATCAATATCGCGGCTAAAACAAATATCACTTTAGGAATTCTCATATAAAGATTATGTTATTTTAGTACTATTGGGTAAAGGCCTGTTAACGCCCGGCGCCCTGAAGCACCGTTGCAAATATATGAAGTAAAAGGCCAATTAGAAGATAAAAACGGGGTTTGACATGCAATATTATTATCCCGGCCTGATTAAATCAACATAACCGGCATAATAATAATGGTTTTCAGGATATTATATGAGTTTGTCACATATATTTTATGCAGAGGTCTTGGTGATATTGTAAAAAACTATTAGGTTTGTTTGATTTTTACCGCAAGGGTCAGATACAAAATTTCATTGACCAGAGGCAGGGATAATTATGAACCCTAAAAATACTGACTATAAGCTTCTGAACAGGATCGAATACCCTTCAGACCTGAAGAAGCTGCAACCGGAAGATCTCATCGGGGTAAGCGAAGAGGTCAGGAAATTCATTATTGATGTAGTCTCATCAAATCCTGGCCATTTTGGTGCCAGTCTCGGCGTTGTAGAGCTTACGGTGGCTCTTCACTATGTTTTTAGCACCCCGCTCGACACAATAATCTGGGATGTGGGGCACCAGGCTTACGGACATAAAATTCTTACCGGCCGCAGGAAGGTTTTCCATACCAACCGTAAATACAGGGGGATTAGCGGCTTCCCCAAGCTTAAAGAAAGCCCCCATGACTGCTTTGGTGTTGGTCACTCCTCGACATCAATATCTGCAGCTCTTGGTATGGCGGTTGCATCAGACCTTAAAAAAGAGAAAGACAGGCAGTTCGTAGCCGTTATAGGCGACGGATCAATGACTGGTGGATTAGCTTTTGAGGGACTCAACAACGCCGGAATTCAAAAATCCAACCTGCTTGTCATCTTAAACGACAACAACATTGCGATCGATCCAAATGTAGGGGCCCTTAAGGAGTATCTCCTTGATATCACAACATCACAAACCTACAATAAGATAAAAGATGAGCTTTGGCACCTGCTTGGAAAGATCAGCAAGCTTGGCCCAAATGCAAGGGAAGCTGCACAAAAAATTGAGCATGGTCTGAAAACAGCCCTTCTGAAGCACAGCAACCTTTTTGAATCTATGAATTTCAGGTACTTCGGACCAGTGGACGGTCATGATGTACTTTACCTGACCCGGGTACTGAAAGACCTGAAGCAGATACCGGGCCCAAAACTGTTGCACGTCAGGACTATCAAGGGTAAGGGTTTCCCCCATGCAGAAAAGAATCAAACCATGTGGCACGCTCCCGGTTTGTTTGACAAAAATACCGGCGAGATATTCAGGGTGAAATCGGATGCCCCCCTTCCACCAAGGTACCAGGATGTTTTCGGACACACAATCCTGGAGCTTGCAGAAAAGAACGAGAAGATAGTGGGCATCACCCCGGCAATGCCCACCGGCTGTTCCCTGAACATAATGATGGAAAAAATGCCCGACCGCACATTCGACGTGGGCATTGCCGAGCAGCACGCAGTCACCTTCTCTGCAGGTCTGGCCGTAAAGGGTCTTTTACCTTTCTGCAACATCTATTCTTCATTCATTCAGAGAGCATATGACCAGGTTATTCACGATGTCGCACTCCAAAACCTCAATGTTGTGTTCTGTCTCGACCGGGGCGGACTCGTGGGTGATGATGGAGCAACACACCACGGCTTCTTTGATATCCCATATATGCGCAGCATTCCAAATATGACCGTTTCAGCTCCCATGAACGAAGAGGAACTCAGAAACCTTATGTTCACTGCCCAGTTAAAGGGCAAGGGGCCGTTTGTGATAAGGTATCCGAGGGGTGTGGGGGTTATGCCCGACTGGAGAAAGCCATTCAGGGAAATACCCGTTGGCAAAGGCAGGAAGTTGCGCGAAGGCAACGATCTTGCCGTATTAAGTATAGGTCATCCGGGCAATTTTGCAGCTTCAGCCTGCAAGCTACTTGAAAAAGACAACATAAGTGCAGCACATTATGATATGCGTTTTGTAAAGCCGCTGGACGAGGATATCCTTCACTCTGTCTTCTCAAAATTCACAAAAATCATAACCATAGAAGATGGTTTGGTAACCGGTGGTTTTGGCTCGGCAATTCTTGAATTCATGGCCGAAAACAACTACAGCGCAAAAGTGGTAAGGCTTGGCATACCCGACAGGTTCGTTGACCAGGGAACCTTACAGCAACTATACGCAGAATGTGGTTTTGATGAGGCCGGGATCATAAGAACCGCAAAAAAACTTGCCGGAAAGCGTATACTTTCTTCCACCGGATGATAACGTTCAGATTTTTTGCCTGTTCTCAGGTAAATAATTATCTTCGCATGCCTGAGTTATTTTACACGTTGCCCGGGTGGCGGAATTGGTAGACGCGCTGGTCTCAAACACCAGTGGCAGCAATGCCGTGCCGGTTCGACCCCGGCCCCGGGTACCATTAACCCCTTGTAGCTTTAACGTTGCAAGGGGTTACTGTATAATTAAGGATGTTTAAAAGGAGATGCCCGCGCAAATTAAACTGTCAGGAAACATTACCACCACTTAAAGTGGTGGACTGAGTGGTAGACTGATTACCCAGATGAAACCCCCCCCATGTGCTGACACACAAAATGATATGAATGTTACATCTGGTTTATATTGCAAAAGGAGAACGATTACGCATGTGAGATCGACCGAAGGTCAACAAACCACGGGGGTTCCATGAATAAGGCTGTACACCCCGGCAGATCAAAATTTAAAGGAGTAAAACCTGAAACTTTCCAGGTAATTCATCACTTTCTTCGGAATATGAACCAGGATACCCAGGTAAAGCAGCATAGACATCAGCCATAAGGCCGATATATTGAACCACAGGGTGTCAACATAAACATTGTTAAACAATTTCACCGGAGCATAGAAATGCGCCCTTCCCCAGTTTGAGTCGGGAATCAGATATACAGGGTCCTTTTTTTGTATGAGCCGGTCATCTGCTTCATAGATTACGTTTACTTCGTGGCGGTTCAGAACAAGATCGGCCAGCGCCTTATTATGGTAATCCTGCCTTAGGCGATGCAACATTTCACTACCCAGCCTCGATTCCAGGGCGAGATAGGCACTGTCACGTTTTGCGGCTGCTTCCCTTGCAAGCTGTGAAAAATGAAGCCTCATGTATATTAAGTAACCGGCGGTCTCTCCGGCAACGGAGGGATCAAACCCATCAATGTTTATGTTATTGATAAACTCGAAAGGCATGAGGCCGGAGGCTCTGTGCAGGTAATCAATCTCATTTCTCAGGATAACCAGGCTCCTTGTTGTCTCCTCTATATCAATTCCAAGAGCTATGTTCCTTTCAGCCAGCTCTGTCTTTGCAATCAGGCGCGGAATAAGGAAGGTGGCCTTAAAAGAGGCATAACTGTTCTGTTGCTCATACTCAAAA
>SLRB01000370.1 GCA_007131165.1 Bacteroidales bacterium
TGTATAAAGCATGGGCGTTCCATCGGAATTGAAATACTGAATATGAGTTACCTGTTAAACATAATTAATTAAATATTAACTTGATAAACATGCTTTATACAGATGAATTGCGTGAGATAATCGACCGGGAAGTGGAAAAAATGAACTTTGCCGGCCGCCGGCCTGCTGAGCTTTATACACCGGTAAATTATATTCTATCGAATGGAGGGAAAAGGATCAGGCCTGTAATTGCCCTGATGGCATGCAGGGTTTTTTCTGACGACATCACCCATTGCCTGGGGCCGGCCATGGCAATAGAGCTTTTTCATAATTTCACCCTGCTGCACGATGATATAATGGACAATGCAGATATGAGAAGAGGAAAGCTTACTGTTCATAAAAAATGGGACGAAAAAACGGCAATTCTCTCAGGTGATGCAATGGTTGTGCTGGCATTCGATTTGATCTCCTCATCCCGAAGCGACATACTGAAGCCCATTCTGAATATCTTCAACAAAACTGCACTGCAGGTTTGCGAAGGACAGCAACTGGACATGAACTTCGAACAACTGGCAGAAGTTGACGAGCCGGCATATATGGAAATGATTAAGCTTAAAACATCGGTGCTTATAGCCGCGGCAATGCAGATTGGCGCACTGGCAGGCGGTGCGACCGAACGTCAAAGCGAACTGATGTACCGTTCGGGATTAAACATGGGGCTGGCTTTTCAGCTGCAGGATGATCTTCTCGACCTTTACGGCAATGTTGAAGAGTTCGGTAAAACATCCGGCGGCGACATCATCATGAACAAAAAAACTATTCTGCTTATAAGAGCGCTCGAGAAAGCCGATAGCCAAACTGCTGCGCAAATTAAAGACCTGATGGAAAACGAAAAGGATCCGGGTAAAAAAGTGCAGGAAGTAAAAAAAGTATTTACCCTCCTGGACATCGAAAAGGATATACGGGAAAAAGTGTCAGGTTATTTTAAAGAGGCTCTCGAGGTTCTTGACGCATCAGGTGGCAACCCGGAAAGAAAGAAGGAGCTTGCCGCCCTGGTTGAGAAAGTTGCAGGAAGGACATCATGATTTTGACAGGAAGGGCACAGTGGTGCAGCGGGAATACTGAAGTCTTTTCGCCGTTAAAAGTAATGAACATAACCATTGCCGGTTATGACTGTATGGCACCGTTGTAAAAATTTATGAATACAATCCAGATGCGACATTCATCATATTTTGTCTGTACCGGCACATAGGAGCTTCATGTTATTACCGTTAACTACATTTAATTATAATGTAACCCGAAAGACAGGTGTCCCGTATATTATATTTCCGGGAACAATCGGGCCTGCGAACAATTTTGCGGTTACTTAATGATATCATTTTTTTGTTAAACATAACCCGCAGGTTGAATTATTTTCAAAAAAACAGTTAAGTTCGTTTTTTAAATCTTTGCTTTTTATCTTCTTTAATTTTTAATTTTAAACATTATGCCTGATAACGCAGGAGAAATAATACAGGTGATAGGTCCTGTTGTAGATATTAGCTTCGGGGCAAAAGGTGCCAAATTACCCAACATTCACGATGCACTACAGATAACGCGCGACAACGACCAGGTTCTCATAGTTGAATGCCAGCAACATATCGGCGAAAATACTGTGAGGGCAATTGCAATGGATTCGACTGACGGACTAAAAAGGGGAATGAAGGTACTTAACCTGGGAAGACCTATCACAATGCCGGTTGGAGAGCAGATCAGGGGAAGACTTCTGAATGTCGTTGGTGAGGCTATAGACGGGATGAAAGCGGTGGATCAGAAGGGCGGGTACCCGGTTCACAAAAAACCGCCATCGTTCGAGGACTTATCGACCGAAACAGAAATTCTGTACACAGGAATAAAGGTAATAGACCTGCTCGAACCCTATTCAAAAGGTGGTAAGATAGGTCTTTTCGGAGGTGCCGGGGTGGGGAAGACGGTCATAATAATGGAGCTGATAAACAATATAGCAAAAAAATATTCAGGATTGTCAGTATTTGCCGGTGTAGGTGAACGTACGCGTGAAGGAAATGATCTTCTAAGGGAAATGATCGAAACCGGTGTAATCAGGTACGGTGAGGATTTTATAAAAAGCATGGAGGAGGGAAGCTGGGACCTGAGCAAGGTTGACGCAGAAGAGCTTGCAAAATCGCAGGCAACCCTGGTTTTCGGACAGATGAATGAGCCGCCCGGAGCAAGGTCAACAGTCGCTCTCTCGGGCCTTTCTGTTGCAGAATCGTTTCGGGATGGTGATGATGCAGGAAAGGGAAGGGATATCCTCTTTTTTGTCGACAATATTTTCCGTTTTACACAGGCAGGCTCAGAAGTATCTGCACTGCTCGGACGAATGCCCTCGGCGGTGGGATATCAGCCTACCCTTGCAACCGAGATGGGGATGATGCAGGAAAGGATCACATCAACCAAGAGGGGCTCAATCACTTCTGTACAGGCCATCTACGTCCCGGCAGACGACCTGACCGACCCCGCTCCGGCAACAACTTTCGCACATCTTGACGCCACCACAGTTTTAAGCAGGAAGATTTCCGAACTCGGGATTTATCCGGCAGTTGACCCGCTTGACTCAACATCGAGGATCCTGACTCCCGAGATTGTTGGCGAAGAACACTACAGGACAGCCCAGCGGGTAAAAGAACTGCTGCAACGTTACAAGGAGCTCCAGGATATTATTGCAATTCTTGGGATGGATGAGCTTTCTGAGGAGGACAAGCTGGTAGTGCACAGAGCAAGGAGATTACAACGTTTTTTGTCACAGCCTTTCCATGTGGCGGAGCAGTTTACCGGCCTTTCGGGTGTGCTTGTATCAATTGAGGACAACATAAAAGGCTTCAACATGATCATGGAAGGCAGGGTCGACGAATACCCTGAAGCCGCCTTTAACATGGTAGGAACAATCGAGGATGCCATTGAAAAGGGTAACCGGTTGCTTGCAGATGCGAAAAAATAAAATTTCAGGGTATGCATCTTGAGATAATTACACCAGATAAAACTGTATTTTCAGGCAGGGTCAAGTCTGTTACAGTGCCCGGCACAAAAGGTCCGTTCACTATTCTTATTAACCATGCTCCCATAATTTCAACCCTTGAAACAGGAGAACTTGTGCTCAGAACAACCACTGGAGATGATATGCTGTTCATAATCAACGGGGGGATGATAGAGGCCAAGCAAAATAAGATCATGGTTTTATCTGAAAAAGTTTCAACTCCTGAATTGTGAAGATTGCAGGTATTTTATTTATGCTTGTAATTATATCTGTCCGGGCGCTACCAGGCCAGCAAAGAGTTACTCTGGAGGCGAGTGACGGATTAATTGTGGTGGCTGATAGTTATCTGGTAAATGATACGTTACCCTGGGTATTAATGTACCATCAATCAGGTTCAAGCCGCGGCGAATTCAGGGAGATTGCCCCAAGATTCAACACCTTGGGATACAATGCTCTGGCTGTGGATTTAAGAAACGGCCGGGAAGTAAATTTTATAATCAATGAAACTGCCCGTGCGGCCAGGGACGGAAATTTCAGGAACAGCATGCAGGAAGCCTTTTCTGATGTAATAGCGTCAATACAATGGGCTGAACAGCAAAATGAAAAACCACTGATACTTCTGGGAAGCTCCTATTCAGCATCTCTTGCACTGATGGCTGCCGGGAAAAGCAGCCATATCAAAGCAGTTATAGCCTTCAGTCCCGGAGAGTTTTTCGGACAGAGAAAATTTGTACAGGAATCGTTGAAGGGACTTGAAAAGCCGGTGTTCATTGCAGCCACGGAGAGAGAACGCTCATATGCAACTACACTGGTTTCAGAAATTGCAGGAATCTACAAGACAATATTTTCACCGGCCCGGTGCGCCGGAGTGCACGGAGCAAGGGCTCTTTGGGAAACTGAGGAGTGTAATGACGAATACTGGCTTGCATTGCTGCTCTTTCTGAACAATCTAAAAAGTGACTAATCAGAAAAACATTTATAAATTGCAGCCCTAAACGCCTACGAACCGGATAATAGCCTGAAAATGACTGTTGACATACAGAAAACTGAAAAACACATCGAAAACCCACTTCAGATGCCTGTTAAGTTTCTGGTTATCCGGTTCAGTTCAATAGGCGACATAGTACTGACCTCCCCGGTTATCAGGTGCCTTAAACAACAGGTTGACGGAGCCGAAATCCATTTTCTGACAAAAAAGCAATATGTATCGCTTCTGAGTGCCAATCCCTACATCGACCGTATTCACACCTATGAAGGGTTGTTTAAGACCGTTCGTAAACTGAGGAAGCAGGAGTTTCACTATGTAATTGACCTTCACAATAACCAGCGAACGGCCTGGATCAAATCGCGCCTGCCGGCCATATCCTTTTCATTTAAAAAACTGAATTTCAAAAAATGGCTTCTCGTCAACTTCAAGAAGAACATGATGCCCGATATTCACATAGTCGACAGGTATCTGGATACACTTAACCTTTTTGATGTGATTAATGATGAGCGCGGGCTCGATTATTTTATTCCGCCTGGTGAAGAGCTAAGCATATCAGGCCTTCCGCAGCCTTTTCACAATGGCTATATCCTGTTTGCCATAGGGGGGCTTCACCAGACAAAAAGACTGCCTGCCGATAAGATTTCCGGGATATGCAAAGAACTCAACCTGCCGGTCATTCTGGCAGGGAGCGAAAAAGATGTGGCGACCGGAAATTCTGTCGCCTCGTGTTGCGGACACCTGGTACTTAATGCCTGTGGTAAACACACCATAAACCAGTCGGCCTCACTGGTAAGGCAGGCTGATGTAGTGATCAGCCATGATAGCGGACTTATGCATATTGCAGCGGCTTTCAAAAAGAAGATCATCTCGGTTTGGGGTAATACGGTCCCGGAATTTGGAATGTCTCCCTACGATCCACACCATGAATCAGCAGTATTTGAAGTGGGCGGACTTAAATGCAGGCCCTGCTCCAAGCTTGGTTATGCCAGGTGCCCAAAGAAACATTTCAGATGCATGAATGATCAGGATACCGGCGAGATAGCCCGCTATGCGAGAAAACTATATACAAGGGGGTAACTTCAAAACCGGCCATGCAGGCCGATCAATTCTCGCAGCTTACTTTTCAGGGGAACTATGCGCCAGGGGATAACTTCATAACCGGCCGTGCAGGCCAATCAACTTTTGCAGACTTCTTTTTAAGCAAACCCTTCACAACTGGATAACTTCATAACCGGCCGTACAGGCCGATCAGTTTTCACAGCTTTCTTTATAAGAAACCCCTTCAAAAGTGGGTAACCCACACATTAGCAAAAACTTTTAGTGAATAAAAGTTTTTTTATTCTGATAAATTACCCTAACTTGATAAACAATTTAACCTGTTTCAATTTACCATTTCCCGGTCAGTTTGAACACCCTTGTTAATTCTGACAACTATTAACCTGTTAATTGATCACCCATATGAAAAAAACTTTACTCCTGCTCGTACTTACATTCCATTTGGTCCTTCCAGGCAAGGCCCAGCCCGTAAGTTCCTATGAGTTCTCAAGTTCCCAGGGTACCTATACACCACTGGGCTCCGAAACAGTTCTCTGGGAGGAAACATTCGACAACCACACCGAAACCATTACCATCCCTTCATTCAGTATTTCCGGGTCATCCTACACGAGCATGACCGTTTCAAGCAACGGTTTCATCACCTTTGGTGGTAACGCACCGTTAGCCACTAATTATAGGCCCATTTCCCTTAATGCTGCCTACAACGCAGCCGTTTCACCCATGGGCGTAAGGTTAGAGAATGCAGAATCAGGGGAGCCGAAAATTTCCTACAACACCAACGCAGACGGCGAAATAGTTGTTCAGTGGCAGGATGTGAAGCGCCAGACCCTTACCGGCGATGTAATCAGCTTCCAGGTACGCCTCAACCCTTCAACAGGCACTGTCCGGTTCATTTACGGGAACGTATCAACCAGCTATACCGGCACAGGGGGTGATGTACAGGTCGGATTAAGAGGCAGTTCACGGGATGACTACAATAACCGGACTACCCTGACGGACTGGTCGGCTACTGAAGCAGGAACAGGGCCAGCAACCATCTGCAGACTCACCAACAATGTTTACCCGTCCAGCGGACTGACATTTGCGTGGACGCCGCCACCCGCGTGTGAGGTGCCGGTCGCTCAGCCAGGCGGACTGGCACTGAATGCTGTTTCAACTGTGAGGATCGACGGCTCATTTACCGCTGCCGGGGGCACTGACAGCTACCTGGTAGTCAGAAGCACCGAGGCAAACCTTTCAGAAAACCCTTCCGACGGGACCACCTATGATGAGGGACACACCCTGGGCAACGGCACGGTGGTTTACAGCGGTACGGAGACTTCATTCAGCTCCACCGGACTGACACAGGGAACGGAGTACCATTTCTTTGTTTTCTCGATGAACTCTCTCTGCTCTGATGGCCCACTCTACCTCACAACTGATCCACTGAGTGGTTCGAAACACACCGTACCCAGCCGTCCTTCATCGTTTACGGCAACGGCAACGGGGACTTCAGAGATCAGTCTGGAGGCAGTCACCGGCCACGATGTGGTCATTGCATGGAACACCGTGAACACCTTCGGCAATCCATCCGGCAGCTATTCAGCAGGAGACCCGCTGACCGGCGGCGGTACCATTTTTTACGCCGGCCCCCCGCAGGATATACCGGTACATACGGGACTGGCAAGCGGACAAAGATACTTTTACCGATGCTGGACCGTTGCCGGAGAGGTCTATTCATCGACCAACCAAGCCAATGACATCACTTCGGCCGAAATACCATTTTTTGATGGTTTTGAGGAGGGAAACACCAACAACGCAGAGGTAATTAACTGGTTCCACTCCAGTTCAGGCTTTTTCACCTTCACTGCACAGAACAATATCACTACGAA
>SLRB01000345.1 GCA_007131165.1 Bacteroidales bacterium
CATTTTTTCCGGCCAGTCCGGCAGATGCCGGGGCAAACATGAGTAGCAGTGACAGCAGCCAAAAGCTTACCGGTCTGTTGGAAAAGCCTGTGTTGTATTTGTTGCTGTACCGGTTTCCTGCAGATGAGACCTTTAACTTTAAACTATGCATGTTAAAGAATTGAAATGTTTTTAATTATGATAATTTCCTGAAGTTATACCCGGGGAAGTAGTAAAAAAAGTAAATCCTTAACTTTAAACCTGATAGAGTTCAATTTGTTCAAATTATGGCCTTCCTTCCTACATTGTCAATCACCCTCGCCCGGTAGAATGTTTTATATTTTTGGCTGCTAAACTACTTATTTAAGATCAAATTTGTTTTACCTGTTGATTTATTTATCCGCAAATGCCATTTTTGGGTGTAAATTAATTATTCTTACTTTTATAAAAAGGAAAAACAGCAAAAATGCACAAAAGAGGTTTTGCAAGCGATAATAATTCAGGAGTACATCCTGCTGTGCTGGATGAAATGAGCAGGGTAAACGCGGGCCACGTGATAGCCTATGGCGGCGATCCCTATACTGCATCCGCAGTAGAAAAGATCAGGCAGGAATTAGATCCTGATGCCGGTGTGTATTTCGTATTCACTGGTACGGCTGCCAATGTTCTGGGATTGAAAGCCGCGACCGAAAACTGGAACTCGGTCATATGTGCCGATACTGCCCATATACACTGTGACGAGTGCGGGGCACCCGAGTTCTTTACCGGGTGCAAACTATTGACAGTTAGTTCCCCCGACGGCAAAATATCAGTCGATCTCATAAAGAAACACATGCACGGTTTTGACTTTGAGCACCATGCACAGCCAAAGGTGATCTCGGTTACCCAGGCAACAGAAATGGGAACGGTATATACACCCGGCGAGCTGAGAGAAATATGCGATTATGCCCATTCACTCGGACTTCTCGTTCATATGGACGGTGCTCGGATATGTAATGCTGCGGTTTCGCTTGGAGTATCACTTGCTGAAATTACCGCCGGTGCCGGCATTGATGTGCTTTCATTCGGGGGGACAAAGAACGGTTTGATGTACGGCGAGGCCATCGTTTTCTTTAACCGGCAATTGGAAAGGAACTTCAAGTACGTCCGTAAGCAGGGCATGCAGCTTGCTTCAAAGATGCGGTATATAGCAGCGCAGTTTGAGGCAATGCTAACTGACGGGTTGTGGCACAAAAATGCAAGCCACGCTAACAGAATGGCACGGTTGCTGGCAGATGAGGTATCTGAAATTCCCGGCATTGAGATTACACAAAAAGTCCAGATAAACGGCGTTTTCGCGAAAGTTCCCCCGGAGATAGTGTCCGGGCTCCAGAAAGAGTTTTTCTTTTACGTATGGGACGAGGAGACTTCAGAGGTGCGCTGGATGACCTCATGGGACACCACTGAAGAAGATATAATGGGGTTCGTACAGTTGCTGAGGGAAAAAATGCAGTGAGACAGGAAGTGTAAAGGCCGGCTGCTATTGAACGTAGCACCCGGCCGGGAAAGCCCAGCAACAAAACTAATTCAACGTTAAAGGTTTAACGCAAATCCATACAAATAAAACAGGTTAAACCAGAAATGACAAACCAGGCCGGATAGACCCAAATCCAAACCAGATCAAACCAAACCCAAAGAACCTAAAAGAACTTGAAATTAATCTAAATCAAACTAAACCAAACGAACCCAAACCAAACCAGATCAATCCAATCCAAACCAAACCCAAACCAAACCAAACCAGATCATGAACCTTCTCCTAAACCTTACCAGATCGCAAATTATTGCCAGGGCCATTGGCAGCTGCATCCGGGGCTGGTGCCTGCCTATTGCTATCCTTGCACTTTTTCTGCCATCCTGCGGCGCAAGGGAACAGCCCGTTAATGAGACTGAACCCGGTGCAATAAGGGTCTGCAAGGAGAATCCCTGGTATTTTCAGTATAAGGGCGAGCCGATTCTGCTGCTCGGCGCATCTGACTACCACAACATCTTCCAGCGTCCCGACCTTGTTGAACACCTTGACAGGATGCAATCATCAGGCGGCAACTATGTGCGCAACACAATGGCTTCCAGGGAGCTGCTGCCAGACCACAGCGACCTCTGGCCCTATTATATTGTAGAGGAGACAGACGACCCGCTGATAAACATGTACGACCTCGACCGCTGGAACGATGAGTACTGGCAACGTTTTGCCACCATGCTTGAAGAGACTCACAAAAGAGGCATAATAGTAGAGATTGAATTGTGGGAGAGACATGACACATACCGCACCCGCGACCAGGCGGGCTGGCTCCGTCACCCGTACAACCCTGACAATAATATCAACCTTACAGCAGAGGGATCGGGATTGCCGGCCGGTGAGTGGCACGATCCGTGGAACCATACCGGCCATCCCTTTTTCAATTCGGTACCCGGACTGATGGACCTGCCCGAGGTTCTCAGGTATCAGGAAGCGTTCATCGACAAGTTGTTGTCTCATACCGTCATCTACGACCACATTCTCTACAATATGAACAACGAGACCCTTGAACCGGTAGAGTTTGGTAAATACTGGGCCCGGTACCTCCTGGAGTGGGCTCTTGACAATGACAAACATATTGAGCTGACCGATATGCAGGACAACCACGATGTTACTGAGGAACCGGTCAAAAGGGTTATGGATTCCGATCTTTACACTTTCGTGGATATCTCTCAGAACAATTTTCAGAAGGGTGAGATTCACTGGCAGAGGATAGAGTATATACGTAATTACCTCAGGGAGGATCCAAAGCCGGTGACGAATGTCAAGATCTACGGGGTGGATACAGCACCTCCGCCTGAAGACTTCTGGGGTGACACGGATGATGCCATACAAAGGTTCTGGCGCAACATTATCGGAGGCTGCGCCGCGGCAAGGTTTCACAGGCCGCCATGGGGCATAGGCCTCAGTGACCTCGCTGCATCAAACCTGAAAAGCCTGCGTATGGTTACCGATTCGATGGATTTCTTCAACCATATGCCGGCCAATCACCTGCTGAGCAACAGGTCGTATAACGAAGCATACTGCATGGCACTTGAAGGAAAGGAGTACATGATCTATTTTCCTGCCGCAGGATCCATCTACCTCGAAGCCTATCCCGGTAACTATGAGGTTATGTGGCTCCGCACCCAGGTAGCCGGCTGGCAGGAACCTTATACTATAGAACTTCCGGGATATTTAGAAACCCCGGATGATGACCACTGGGCGGTGCTGATACGGAGGAGATAGCCCGCTTTAAACGAATTTTTTACATATAAAAACGGAATAAACAAAAAAAACCTGTCCGATATCGAATATCATTCAGATCGCAACCAGGTGATATTATAAAAAATGGTATATTGTATTAAAATTGTCCAGGCATCTTTACACGTCTGCTAATTTCGACTTGTAACATATTATTAACTGAATTGTTAACTACGCTTTATACATATGGATGAGAATCAGGACCAAATTGAACCTGCACCCAGAAGCGGTGTGGGTTGCGGATTATTGATCGGGATACTCGTGTCGGTAGTAATTATGGGTGTTGCAATAATCCTTTTTGAACCTGCCATAGCTGATGAACACTTTTCTCTTGCGGCTGGAATGTTGATTTTTTACCTGGCTCTTGGAGGGGTAGCTTTTGCTGTTATGAAGTATTTCAACATCAGCATGAAAGCACTCACAGGCAGCATTGGCCGGTTTAAGGAAAACATCCGGTTGTCGGGATGGGTTATCCCATTGATCGCTATTTCGATTTGCACAGCTATATTAATTCTGGCAGCTTTCGCCGCCATCGATGAGAACCTTTACCACAGTTATCATGAGTTGGGGGACCGGTTAAGCTGGCCGGCTGAATCACCTGCCATCGTTCATATACTGATGGTTATAAGTGCTGTTATCCTCGCACCTGTTGTTGAAGAATACATTTTCAGGGGGATCCTTCTCAGTTCGTGGACTGTTAAATGGGGGGCCACCAGGGCTATAATAGTATCCAGTTTAATATTTGCCATCTTTCATATTGACCCGGTCGGGGCATTTATTGCAGGGGTTGCGCTTTGCCTGATCTATTTCCATACCGGCTCAATGTTGCTTGTAATCCTTATCCATATGATCAATAATGGCTTAGCAGTACTGGCAATGTTCCTGCTACCAGATATGTTCGCTGTGGAAGCTCCGGGTGATGCAATCCGCCAACTGTGGTATGTTATACCGGTACTGGCATTATCCTTATTGATTATGTGGCCAATGATACGGAAATACTGGCCAGCGAAAGACGCTCTTCCTCCTGATCTCAGGAGCACTGAATGAGATTTATTGCGGGATCTTTCGTGCCCGTTGTGTTTGGTTTCCGCCCATTTTAATCAGGTCTCTCCAGGTGTGACAATGATGATCCTGTTATTTGCGCAGTATGTCAACCAGGTTCTTTCTTTTGGTTTTATTAGCCCACTCCAGGTATAACATCGATAAGCATTTCGATGCAGAAGTTTGTCAACCAGGTTTTTTATGCCCATTTGTTTTTGCTCTCCTGATGGTTCTTCTTTTAGTCCAGCAATTTGACGGCCAGATCCTTTCTGCCCATTTTAATCAGTTCCTTCCTGATACGGCTGCGGTACTCCTTCTTATACCAGAAAAAGAACTGCTGCTGCACCTGTTTTTCCTGCCTGTTCCGTGCAACGCTGACTTTTTCCATGGTGTAGGGGTTTACGCTGGTGTAAAATATCACTGTAGCCAGGGTCATGGGGGTTGGGGTAAAGTCCTGTACCTGTTCGGGTCTGATGTTCATCTGTTTGGCCAGGAGAGCCAGCTCTGCCATCTCAATATTGCCGCAACCGGGATGAGAAGAGATGAAGTAGGGGATAAGCTGCTGTTTAAGCCCCTCCTCCCTGTTTATTTGGTCGAACAGTTTCTGCATCTTCCTGTAAAGGCTGAAAGGCGGTTTCCGCATTAGCTTCAGCACCTTTTCCTCAGAATGCTCAGGCGCCACTTTAAGTCTTCCCGAAACATGGTGTTTTATAAGCTCTCTTGCATAATCGCGGTAGCTCTGCTGGTCTATCCGCCCCAGGAAAAGGTCGTACCTGATGCCCGACCCCACGAAGGCCTTCTTGATACCCGGCATGCTTCGTACCTTCCTGTAGATGCTCAGAAGGGGAGCCGGACTGGTTTCAAGGTTGGGGCACACGACCGGAAAGATGCAGGAAGGTTTGCTGCAACGGGCGCATACCTTCATATCCCTGCCCTGCATCTTGTACATATTGGCCGAGGGTCCGCCAAGATCAGAAATATATCCCTTAAAACCGGGCATCCTCTTAACAGCTTCCACCTCGTTCAGAACTGATCTTTCCGACCTGCTGGAGACGAACTTGCCCTGGTGGGCCGAGATGGTGCAGAAGCTGCATCCCCCGAAGCAGCCCCTGTGCAGGGTGATAGAATGCTTTATCATCTCATACGCAGGGATAGGACCCTTTTTCCGGTACCGCGGATGCGGCATTCTTGTGAAAGGAAGACTGTATATGCTGTCCATCTCCCTCTCATCGGGAGGTGGAAGCGGGGGATTGACCACCACGGTCCGGTCGCCGACCGGCTGGACGATAACAGCCGCTTCAAGCTTATTGGATTCCTCCTCAACCGTCCTGAAATTCAGTGCATACCTTTTCTTGTCAGCCAGGCACTCCTCATGCGACCAGAGGTTTACAAAAGCCGGGCCATCAGAACCGGCGCCTCCCGGTTCACTGCTGCCAACAACACCGCTTCCACCGGCGCCTATCGCCTCCATATCGGCGAGAAAGACGGTTTGCCGTATATTCTGAAGATTGTTGACCGGCACGCCTCTCTCCATCAGCCTGGCAATCTCCATAACAGTCTTTTCGCCCATCCCGTAGATAAGCAGATCGGCACCACTTTCAACCAGGATGGATGGCCTGAGTTTGTCCTGCCAGTAGTCATAATGGGTAAACCGGCGCATTGATGCCTCTATACCACCTATAATGACCGGGGTATCAGGATATAGTTGTTTCAGGATCCGTGTGTAGACAATGGTTGGATAATCGGGCCTTTGCCCGGCCCTGCCTCCCGGGGTATAGGCATCATCAGACCTGAGACGTTTATTGGCAGTGTAATGGTTCACCATCGAGTCCATCGCCCCGGCTGATACCCCGAAAAAGAGTCGGGGCCTGCCCAGCTTTTTAAAGTCTCTCAGATCATCCCTCCAGTTTGGCTGTGGTACAATTGCCACCTGCAGTCCCATTCCCTCAAGAACTCTTCCAAGCACAGCAATACCGAATGAGGGATGGTCAACATAAGCATCGCCCGAAAACAGGATCACATCCAGCTCATCCCATCCTCTTGCCACAACCTCTTTTTTTGTGGTGGGAAGCAATGCATCTGGTGGAAGGCTGTCAATATTACCGGTTCTTCTACTTGTTGATGATCTGCCTGTCATAAGATCGGGTTATTGTTTGTAAATTGCAATCTGGCCTGGGTGATCTTTCCTGTCGCATGACAGAGTTTGTAAACAATACTGCCAAATGGAGGTTGAAACCCTGCCTTTTGTTTCAATTGCTTATTGACGACTGCAGTTCCTCAAAATACACCTTTATCTTTCTTAGTGGCTTATATTCAGCATCTTTCAGGTCAAGGGTTTTGACAGTATCATTAACCCATAACTTAACTTCAAAAAGTTTAAGTTTTATGTCGGAGATATCGGCAGTTTTTATCACTTCAACCCGCTTACCTCCCGGCAGGAGATATCTTATTTCGGTGTCGCTCCATCCTACAAAGCACCTCCCTTTTCGAATAGTGTTATAACCCAGATTGA
>SLRB01000271.1 GCA_007131165.1 Bacteroidales bacterium
ACCGAAATCTTCTCTTCAAGTGAATCTTCTGTACAGGTACCCCATATAATATTAGTGCTTGCCTCAGTTTCGGCGGTAACGAAATCGGTTATCTCACCAACTTCATCCATGCTTACCTCGTCAGTTCCCGAAGTAATGTTCAGCAGGATATTGCTTGCTCCACGTATGTCATTGTTATTTAACAGTGGTGAAGAAATGGCGGCTTGCACGGCCTTTATTGCCCTGCTTTCACCTTCGGCCATAGCAGAACCCATAATGGCTACGCCGCTGTTGGACATAACGGTATGAACATCGGCAAAGTCGACATTCACATGCCCATGAACAGTGATGATCTCTGCAATACCCTTTGCAGCACCGGTAAGCACATCATCGGCCCGTGCGAAAGCTTCGCTGATCTTGAGATCACCGTATATTTCGCGGAGCTTCTCATTATTTATAACGAGCAGCGAATCTACATGCGATCTCAGCTCATTTATGCCGTCTATTGCCTGATTGATCCGGACCTTCCCCTCAAACCTGAACGGGATGGTTACAATTGCCACTGTCAAAAGCCCGATCTCCTTTGCTGCTCTGGCAATCACGGGAGCTGCACCAGTACCGGTGCCCCCTCCCATGCCCGCTGTAATGAAAACCATCTTTGTATTCCCCGAAAGGGCCTCAATAACATCATCCAGGTTCTCTATCGCGGCCTGTTTGCCAATCTCGGGCTTGTTACCGGCACCGCGTCCCTCGGTAAGCGATTCTCCAAGCTGGATCCGGACAGGCACGTGACTGCTCTGCAGGGCCTGAGAATCGGTATTGCATACCACGAAATTAACATCCTTTATTCCATTGCGAAACATATGGTTAACAGCATTGCTGCCGCCTCCGCCAACACCTACCACTTTAATGATGGAAGAATGCTCTACGGGAAGATCAAAATTCATTATTTCTGACATATTGTTCGGTTTTTACAAATTATCACATTTTTATATCATCTTCCTCAAAGATCTTGGTGATAGTCGACTTGAGCTGGTCGATCAGGGTGCTCTTTATCCTGGCCTGCTTCTTTTCAGCCACGGGCTGTGCTTCTGATATTCCGGCCGGCTCCTCATCCCCGGTCGTAAAGTCGTTACCTTCAACCTCCAGGTGTTCGTAAGCTTTTATGATAAGCCCGACTGCTGTGGAATACATGGGGTGATTGATCTCATCTTCGGGATCGCCCGCGAGATGTTCACTCGGAGATCCTATCCTCACATCCAGACCCGTCCTGAACTTCACAAGCTGCGACAAGTGTGTAAGCAGTGCGCCACCGCCGGTCAACACTATGCCTGCGCTGAGCTGGTCATAAAACCCCGAATTTTCAATTTCAAAAGATGCGGCATCAATAATCTCTTCCATCCTGCTCTGAATAATGTATGCAAGATTCTTAAAAGATATCTCTTTTGGTTCACGGCCACTGATACCGGGTATCGTAACAACTTTATCGTCGGGGGCAATGTCACCAAGTGCCGACCCGAACTGGATTTTCAGAAGCTCTGCCTGCCTCATGAGTATAGAGCATCCCTGCTTTATATCTTCAGTAACCACATTTCCCCCGAAGGGAATGACTGCTGTATGGCGAATTATTCCATCGTAGTAGACTGCCAGATCGGTTGTTCCGCCACCAATATCAATAAGTGCAACACCGGCCTCCTTTTCATCTTCAGTCAGTACTGCCTCGGCAGAAGCAAGCGGCTCAAGTATAAGCTCTTTTACCTTTAACCCTACCCGGCTGACACATTTCTCAATATTCCTGGCAGAGGAAACCTGTCCTATAACAATATTGAAATTTGCCTCCAGCCGTTTGCCGGTCATACCCACAGGATTTTTAATGTCATGCTCATTATCCACTATAAAGCTCTGTGGCAACACATGTATTATCTCCTCGCCAACATCAATGGGTATTTTGAACATGTCGTCAACCAGGGCATGAATATCATCCCTCGTGATCTCCTCGTCATATGAATCTCTGTTGATATAGCCGCGATTCCTGATGCTTTTCACATGCTGGCCGGCTATCCCGACAAAAACCTCCGATACGGGCATACCAGTCTGTTGTTTAACCTCATCAACAGTCTTTTTAATTGCATTGACCGTATCTTCGATATTCAGAACTGTTCCACGTTTGACACCCCTCGATTCAGCCTTGCTGAACCCGAGAATATCGAGTTTATTCTTTTCGTTATTCCTGCCAACAATAGAAACGATTTTTGTTGTTCCAATATCGATGGCCGCGATTACAATGTTCTCTTTGCCCATAATAGTATTATCTTTTAGTACAAACTACCTGATTTTCGTATTTAAGGTTGATGACTTCATAATTGTTCCACCCCTGGTTATTGAGACCATAGAAATAAAGTGCCTCAAGTTTTCTGAATTTCTTCTCATAACGTGAGGCATCACCCATTTTAATAATATGGGCGCCAACCCGGGGAATTAATTCATACTCATATCTGCTGTTTACATAGATCTGCGCTATTTGCGCGCTCCATAATTCTGAATGTGATATAAACAGGGCAAGTTCATACAAGTCAAATATTACCCTGTCCCTTTTGACGGTTGTTTCACCGGCCTCAAAAACAGTCCCTGTATTTCCTGCAACGAATGGTTCAGATATATAACCGTTGGCAACAAGAGTCCTGCTTGTGAATTTATCTGACAATGGCAACATCACCCCTTCTTCGTCAATATAATAGCTCTCCCCCTGCCGGTTGATAACACGCAGTATGGGGCGCCTTTGCTCAATTTCAGCGTTAAGTGCACCGTTAACTGTCTTATAGACCTCCGCTCTTTTTATAAATGGCTCTGATTCGAGCATAAGCTCAAGCTCATTTGTGTTTATTGAGCCAAGTTTATATCCAAGCAAATCAATGTCGCTTTCAACAAGTATGTCCATGATATCGTTGTGAGTAACAAACCTGTTATAAACACTGTCAATTACAGTGACAGTGATTTTTTCACAAATCTGCTCACTCTGCTTTCCTGAGGTAAACCCCAGGGCAATAATAGTATATGCAGTAATGCCAAGCCAAAAAAGCAATATCCAAAGTTTCCTCATAATCATGCATATTTTGATAACAACACTTCCATCACGGGTTCCACCATAACATCAACATTTCCGGCACCCATAACAATTACAACATCAGTATTCATCTCTTCTATCACCCGGGGCAGATCCTGCCTTGCACACATGACCTTGCTTGTTATATCCACTTTATCAAATATCAGCTCCGATGTGACACCTTCAAGAGGTTCCTCCCTGGCCGGATATATATCAAGCAAAACCAGGTCATCAAGCGCTTCAAGGCTCCTGGCGAAACCTGCTGCAAAATCGCGGGTACGGGTGTACAAGTGAGGCTGAAACACCCCGGTGATCCTCCGGTTTCCATAGATCTCCCTTGTTGCAGATATACATGCTTCAAGTTCGGCAGGATGATGGGCATAATCATCTATCAGAACACATCCGGGCCTGTTTATCCTTATATCAAAACGCCTGAGAATGCCGCCGAAACTTTTCAAGCCCTCCCTGATTCCGGCTTCATCCAAACCGCAGTTCAGGGCAACAGCAGCTGATGCAACAGCATTTTCCACATTGAAACGGCCCGGTATTCCCAGCACCAGGTCATAGTATTTGTTTCCCGGAACCGTAAGGTCAAATAACGCCGTGCCATCTGTCAAAATCCTGATGTTCCCGGCACAATAATCTGCATCAGGCCCGGCAGCATATGATAAAAACCTCATATTGCCGCCCGCCGGCGGTGAAACGGGGACCCCCTTCTTGCATATAACGGTACCTCCCTCATTGACCTGGCCGGCAAAACCCGAAAATCCCCTGGCCATCTCCTCGTAGCTGCCGTATACATCAAGATGGTCAGGATCCATAGAGGTTATCAGCGCGAGAGAAGGATACAGCTGAAGGAACGACCTGTCATACTCATCGGCCTCCACAACAAACAGATCGCTGTTTTGAGAAACAAGCAGGTTGCTGTTATAATTCTTTGCAATCCCTCCAAGGAATGCATTGCAACCACCGGGCAACCGGTTCAAAAGATGCGCCACAAGAGCAGAGACCGAGGTCTTGCCATGAGTTCCTGCAATGGCAACACCTCTGCCCTGGTTTACCAGATCGCCCAGGACCTTAGACCTCTTCACGACGCTGTACCCCTTATCAATGAAATACTCCAGGATTTTATTGCTTCTTTGAACAGCAGGTGTGTAAACTACAAGAACATCCTGTCTGCGACCTGCTGCCTTGAATTCAACAGGGATTTCCCGGACGTCGTCCCGGTAAGTTATCAGAATTCCTTCTGCTTCAAGTTTCCTGGTAAGTTCAGTACGTGTGAGGTCGTAGCCGGCAACCTTTTTTCCGAGAATATTGAAATACCTGGCTAGTGCCGACATGCCAATGCCGCCGGCTCCCACAAAATATACCATATCACTCCTTCCAGGCATCTTAATATTATTTTTTAACCAGTTTTAATATCTCTCCGGCTATTTGTCCGGCCGCCCCGGTCCTGCCCAGCGCCGATATGTTCCTGCCGAGTTTCTCGAGTCTTCCGTCGTCGGCCAGCAGTTCAACCGTATCGGCTACAAGTCTCTGCGGTGCGTCATTATCGGCTATCAGAACAGCGGCTTCTCTTTCAACAAGAGCCATTGCATTCTTTGTCTGATGATCTTCTGCAACATTCGGCGATGGCACCAGAACAGCGGGTTTGCCCGCTACACAAAGCTCACTTATGGTAATG
Organism: Bacteroidales bacterium; assembly: GCA_007131165.1. Classification (GTDB taxonomy): domain Bacteria; phylum Bacteroidota; class Bacteroidia; order Bacteroidales; family PUMT01; genus PXAP01. The sequence goes on from SLRB01000271.1 coordinate 4,767, forward strand.
GCACCGGCTCTTGCAATCACCGCATCGGCTGCCGCATAGGCCAGATCCATATCCTTTATGAACTCATAAACATGGATATTCTCAAGCCCCTCCCTTGCGGCCAAAGCCGCAGCCTCCTCATAATCGGTTTTGCCGGTCTGCCAGATAAGCTCAATTCCACTGCCGGCCAACAGGTCAATATTCCCGGTTAAGCTTCTGTTAATGCTTCCCGCCCCAAGGCTGCCACCAGTTACCAGCAACACTTTCCCATTTCCTTCCAGGCCAAACCGGGCAAGAGCTTCGGTACGCCTGTGAGCAAGGCTGTCAAGTCCGCGTCTCACAGGGTTCCCGGTAAAAACAATCTTTGCCGGTGGAAAATATTTATCCATTCCCTCCCAGGCAACGCACACCTTTTCGGCATGCGGTGCAAGCATCCTGTTGGTAACACCGGCATAAGAATTCTGTTCCTGGATAAGAACCGGTATCCCTTTTGATGCGGCTGCACGCGCAACTGGACCGCTTGCATACCCCCCTACGCCCACTACTACATCGGGCTTAAAGTTCTTCAGGATAGTTCTGGCTTTTACCATGCTTATAAGCAGGTTGAAGAAAAAGCCTGCATTTTTTATTGTAACCCTCCTCTGGAAGCCGGTAACAGGTAATCCTTCGATAGAGTAACCGGATTCAGGCACACGCTCCATTTCCATCTTGTGCCTTGCACCAACAAACAGGATTTCGGTGCTTCCGTCCATCTCCCTGATAGCATCAGCAATGGCAATGGCCGGGAATACATGCCCCCCGGTACCGCCGCCACTTATCAATATCTTAATTCTCCTGCGGGTCATTTTCTGCTACATTTTCTTCTTTATTAAGGACCTGTTTATTAACCCCATGACTTACACTTATAATTATACCCAGGGCAATGCTGGTAAAAACCAGTGATGACCCTCCCATACTTACCAGTGGTAGCGGCTGACCGGTAACCGGCAGCAGGTTAACCACCACGGCCATGTTTATCATTGCCTGTATTACTATACTTAATGCCAGTCCTATTGCCAGAAATGCCGGAAATGTACGGGAGCTTCGCCTGACAATCATTCCTGCCCTGTAGAGCAGCCACAGGTAGAAAAACATCACGATGACCCCTCCTACAAGTCCGTATTCCTCAATAATTATGGCATATATGAAATCTGAGTAGGGATGGGGGAGAAAATTCCGCTGCGAACTGTTGCCCGGGCCCTTTCCCATAATACCACCTGTAGCAATTGCAATTTTCGACTGCTCAACCTGGTAGTTCCCTTCACCTGACTTTGTTACATAACTTTCGATCCTGTTCCTCCATGTACCCAGCCTCCCTTCAGACTGGCTGTACATAGCCACTGCAACGAATAATGACAGTGAAACTACCCCTGCCCCTATCAGCCCGAAAAGATATCTTGTCCTTACCCTGCCAATGAACATAAGGATTATACAGGTTGCAAAAAGAATAAAAGCAGTTGATAAGTTTGCCGGCATTATAAGTCCGCAAACTATCAAAACCGGAACGAGCAATTTTATGAAAGTATCCCTGTCCGCCTTAATCTCGTTTTGGGTTCGGGACAATAACCTGGCCAGGTACATGATAAGCGCAAGTTTTGCAAAATCGCTTGTCTGGATAGTAAACCCCAGTCCGGGCAGAGTGAGCCATCTTGATGCTTCATTAATGGTTGTACCCATTACGAGTGTCAAGGCCAGCAATATGACAGAAGCAAAAAGGAAGAGTTGGGATAGCCGCGAATAAAACTTATACGGTACCATATGGGTAATGAAAATAATGGCCAGCCCAACAAGCATTATTGAAGAGTGTTTAAGAATATAATATGCAGTGTTGCCTCCCTGAAAACGGTATGCAAGAGTCCCGGTCGAACTGTATACCGCCAGCAGCGAAACAATTGAAAGAAAGATGATAAGCGCCCAGATCACCCTGTCACCTTTCAGGTATCTGAATATTCCAGTCATATGCCGGTTTGAAGATTTCTTACACAATTTTTAAACTGC
>SLRB01000365.1 GCA_007131165.1 Bacteroidales bacterium
ATTTTGAATCATTCGAGTTACCTGAAGAATTTCTGATTACAGGAGCAGCCGTTAAAGCCGGGATATTTGAGGCATTAAAAGACAGGGCCTTAACCCTGGGCAAGCTCGCTGCCGTTACCGGGAGCAACCAGAGAGCATTGTGGACGGTTACCGAAGCCCTGGTTTCAATGGGCTGTCTTGAGCATGATAACGGAAAGCTCAGGCTCACACAGGAGTGTCACTCTGTTTTGTACGATAAGGAAAGTGCGCGCTACCAGGGCTTTGCTTTCATGCACACCTATCATCTTTTATCAAGGTGGCTCGAGTTGCCAGATATTCTGAAAACCGGCAAACCGGCTCAGAAAAGAGAAAGAGCAGATGAGCACAAAAGCTTCATAGAGGCCATGAGTCACTATGCCCGTGAAGATGCTGACGGGATCGCCGGATACTGTTTACGCGGACTACCTGCTGATCCGGAGGTGGTCGATATCGGAGGCGGGCCACTCACAATTGCCAGGGCTTTTGCCCTGAAGGGAGCGAAAGTCACAATTCTTGATCTTCCCGAAGTGGTTGATATGATGGAGCCGGAGGTTGAACCCGGACTCCAGGTGAGGATGGTGAAGGGAGATTTTACCAAAGGCCTGCCCGAAGGCCCGTATGACCTTGCCTACCTCGGCAACATCTGTCACATCTTTGGTGAAAGCGAAAACCGGAAGCTTTTCAAAGATGTGGCCGGCATTCTCAAAAAAGGAGGGAGGATCATTGTTAATGACTTCATCAGGGGTACCGGTCCCGGTCCCGCCCTTTTCGCCGTAAACATGCTTGTAAACACCGATACAGGCGGCACATGGACATTTGAGCAATACAGGACATGGCTTGAAGATGCCGGTTTTTCAGTATCACCCTATGATGAGATTGGTGAAAACCAGCTGATAAAAGCACATCTGCAAAGATAGCAGACATCCGGTCTGTATAAATTGCCGGATACAGGATAAACAGGTGTTCTCAGGAATTCTGATCATTTAATATGCCTGATCTGATATAATAACCCGTATTCCTTCGTAATTTAGGGGACTGATTGACAGAACACAACTTTTAAAAAACATGAAAAATGAATGATGAAAACCGGTGCAACTGGCCGGGCAATGACCCGCTGATGATCCAGTACCACGACCGTGAATGGGGAGTGCCTGTCCATGATGACCGGAAATGGTTTGAGTATATCATTCTCGATACCTTCCAGGCCGGGTTAAGCTGGCGCACAATACTTCACAAACGCGAAAACTTCAGGAGGGCTTTCGATGATTTTGATTACGCGAAAATCGCACTTTACGGTGATAAAAAGATCAGTGCTCTGCTCGCTGATGCCGGGATTGTCCGCAACCGTCTCAAGGTCAATGCGTCCATAAATAACGCAAAGAGGTTTATCGAAACCCGGGAAGAGTTTGGAAGCTTTGATGCCTGGATATGGCAGTTTACCGGAGGTATAACCAAAGTAAATCAATGGAAGTCGCTGTCAGATATCCCTGCCACTTCACCGGAAAGCGACCGGATGAGCACAGCCCTGAAAAAGCGCGGGTTCAAATTTGTGGGATCAACCACCTGTTATGCATTCATGCAGGCCGGCGGCATGGTGAACGACCATCTCGTAAGCTGTTTCAGGCATGGGGAAGTCTGACAGGTCTGAAAACAGTATGAACAGGCAGGCTGTTATATGTAAGCAAGATAGCTATGGGCCGGTCCCATTGTGGTCTTTGATAGCACCATTGTTTTTCAGAAGATAGGAGTCCACTGGGTTTTCTATACCTTCTTAAGCTTCCATCTGCCCCGCCTGAACAAAATTATTCCTGTCACTGCTATTGCTGACTCGGCAATGACTATTGCATAATAGACCCCTGTCTCTCCAATGCCTGCACCTATAGCCAGGAACCATGCAAGAGGTATCTCCAGCAGCCAGAAAAATATGAAATTCAGCCAGGTAGGAGTCCTGGTATCGCCTGCACCGTTAAAGGCCTGGATCATAACCATGCCAAAAGCATAAAACACGAACCCGATGCTGATCATACGCAGACAATGAGCCCCGGCCTCCACAACCCCCGGGTCGCTGATGAACAGCCTGATAAAAAATCCGGCATTAGTTATGAATATGGCGCCGGCAATGCCCAGGAAAACCATATTTGCATATGCCGTGATCCATACAGAGCGGACAGCCCGTTCAGGTTGTCCTGCACCCAGGTTCTGGCCTACCAGTGTGGCCGCGGCATTACTCAGTCCCCATGAAGGCAGGAGGCTGAATATCATGATCCGCAGAGCAATGGTATACCCGGCCAGAACTTCACTGCCGAAAACGGATATTATCCTCACCATAAAGATCCAGCTTGATGTGGCGATCAGGAGCTGGCCTATCCCGCCGGCTGAAAGTCTGAGCAGCCTGCCTATTATGGTAAAGTCGGGCCTGAAATGGCTGAACCTCAGTTGCACCCTGCTTCCCCTGCCTGTCAGTATCCATACCTGGTAACAAACCGCCAGTCCCCGTCCCACAGTGGTAGCAATGGCCGCCCCCTTTATACCGAGAGGGGGGATGATCCAGAAGCCAAATATGAACATGGGGTCAAGAACAATATTAATTATGTTGGCAAACCACAGTACCCTCATAGAAAGAGCAGCATCACCCGAACTCCTGAAGATTGCATTGATAATAAACAGCAGCATAATGACCACATTTCCCGACAGCATAATAGCAGGGTACATGTGGTAATCGTCAGCGACATCCGGAGAGACCCCCATTAACACCAGCAGTTCCCTTGCAAAGAATAAACCGGACAAGGCTATCAGCAATGAGGCAGACACTGCCAGCAGGATGCCCTGCGCCGCGGCAAGTGATGCACCCTCCCGGTTTTTTTCGCCGGTGCGCCGGGCCACCATTGCTGCAGTGGCAGTGCCAAGTCCCATTCCTATGGCATATACAACCGTCATCAGCGATTCGGTAATTCCTACAACCGCAACTGCATCGGCGCCAAGCCTGGATACAAAAAATATATCAACAACAGCGAACACAGACTCCATGATCATCTCAAGCACCATGGGTACTGAAAGCAGCAGCACTGCCCGTCCGATTGCCCCTGACGTAAAATCCATATTGGAGCCGGCAATGGATTCCTTAATATCCTTCCATAATCCGGCCCATGCCCGCCTTTTACGTCTGATAGTGACTGCAAGCGGTACAGCCACCGGTTTTTTATTTTTAAGTTGCATTCAGAATGATATGTATTTATACAAAAAAACCCGGCCATTCAGGGCCGGGTCCGCATATCTCTCAGTATATACCTGCTACAATGATAGTCTGTTACCCCGGCCAAAATGTATGACTGCTCCATCCTCAAGGATGAAGGAGAGAGCAGTTATCAGAATAAAAATCCTCATTGGTCGGGACAATTTGTTCAACAGAACTACAAAAATAGGTAAAAATCAGTTACAACAGATCAACCAATGCTTTATTTTTTCAGTTAAGCTTAAAAAATTCCGAAGTGTCCGGTTTCGCACCTCAACAGTCCGATGGCGGACATTTTCCGTCTCACACGAATTTCATTATAGTCCTGACAAACAAAAATATACACTGTCGCGGTATGTTTTTTGATAATGTTAAGCTAAACTGCAAAACACCATGATAAGGAATTATCTTTCCATTGCATTGCGCAACCTCAGGAAAAATACTCTCTTTTCCATTATCAATATTGCCGGACTGGCGATCGGACTGGCAGCCTCGATAATGATCTGGCTGTGGGTTTATGATGAGCTGAGCTATGACCGTTTCCATGATAATTCAGCGCGGATATTCCGGGTTGAGCGTGTTATGCATGCTGATGAGGGACATATGCAGGTGCCCGTTACATCTCCTCCACTTGCCCCGCAGATTGCAGATGACTATCCCGTCGTTGTATCATTTACCAGGCTTGCCTATGATGACGTGCTTGTTGAAGACCGCAACAAGAACCTCGCAAGGGAGAGGATATATTATGCCGACAGCTCATTCTTCAATATATTTTCATTCAGTGTGATAAGCGGCGATCCACGTGAATGCCTGAAGGATCCTTTCACCCTTGCCCTTTCCCGGACCATGGCAAACAAATTTTTTGGTGATGATCCCCGGCCTGGCGGTGTTCTTAACCTGAACTACAACGGCCAGGTGAGGCCTTATACCGTCACTGCTATTTACGAGGACTTTCCCCATAACTCACACATACAGGCCGGCATGATAGGGTCTTTCACCTCGCTCGAAACATTCAGGCACCGGAGGATGATGACGGGCTGGCTGTCAAGCTTCCTCTATACCTATATTCTCCTTTCAGAAGGTTCAGACCACCATGCCCTGGAGGAGCAGATGCAGGAGATGGTAGATCAGTATTTTGGTCCGGATATCAGGGATTACCTGAATTATGACGACCCCCGCGAATTCATGAGCATAGTTATTGAGCCGGTCACTGCCATACACCTGGATTCGGACAGCCCTTACAATATTGAATCCGGCGGAAGCCGGACATCGGTATGGGTTTTCAGCCTGGTTGCCCTTATGCTGCTGCTTATCGCAGGCATAAACTTTGTGAACCTCTCCACGGCAAGAGCATCACGCAGGGCACTGGAGGTAGGTGTCCGCAAGGTTTCCGGTGCAGTCCGCAGCCAACTTGTCATCCAGTTCATGGGCGAATCGTTTCTTTTCAGCTTCATCTCACTCGCATTTGCCGTTCTGCTTGTTGAGTTGTTTCTGCCCTTCTTTTCTGTCTTTACAGGGAAGGAAATGAGCGTATCAATGCTGCTTCAGGGGTGGAACCTTCCTCTGATCCTGCTGGCCTGGATTGTCACTGCATTTGTATCAGGTATCTGGCCTGCATTCTTCCTTTCATCATTCAAACCGGTCTGTGTGCTCAAGGGCAACAGTGGAACAGGCGGAGGCGGGTTTTTCCGCAAGGCTCTTGTAGTGGGGCAGTTTACCATTTCTGTCGGACTCATAATATGTGCGGCAACCGTTTATCGCCATGTACAGTATATCAACAACAAGGACCTTGGATATGACAGGCACGGACTGATCGACATTCCAATTGAGAACCGCACAATCTTCCAGTCCTGGGAGGCCTTCAGGCATGATCTTGAAAGCATTCCCGGGGTACACGGTGTGAGCCGGTCAATGGTCATCCCCACCGACCGCAACTTCACCGACAATCCCCGTGTCCTGAAGGATAACCCTGAAATATTCTTCCCTGTAATAAACCGCTCCGACCACCAGTACCTGCCTGTGCTCGGACTGAGGTTACTGGCCGGAGAGAACTTCTCGCCGGAGATGGTTACCGACACCACCTACTACTATATCATCAATAAGGCAGCAGTTGGTCTGTTTGGATACAGAGATCCCTTTGATATCCTGGGGAAGGAGATAGGTTTTATTACCGGACAGGGTGGAGAAACCGGCAACTGGGGCCGCATAGTGGGTGTGGTTGAGAATTTTCATTACCAGGCGCTGACAGAAGATATCAGACCCATGGTCATCAGTTCATCACCCGAGGGTCATAATCATGTCACCATCAGGGTTGATGAGAAGTATATTGACAGTGCCAGCAGGCAGATCAGGGAGGTTTGGGAAAGCCACTACCCCGGCCAGCTTTACAGCAGCAACATTGTATCGCAGACTTTCGCGATGCAGCACCTGACCGGGCGACGCCTGCAGGTAATTCTGCTGATATTCACTGTTTTGTCAATCTTTGTTTCATGTCTCGGACTGCTCGGGCTGTCTTCATTTTCGGTAGAGCAGAGGATCAGGGAGATTGGCATCAGGAAAGCCATGGGAGCAGGAATTGTTGAGATAATATCCCTCATGTCGTCAGAGTTCGCCAGGCTGGTGGTCATCGCCGCCATTATTGCAATGCCTGTGGCATATTATATCATGCGCGGCTGGCTCGATAATTTCCCCTACCGCCGTGAACCCGAGCCATGGGTGTTTATCGCTGCAGTCATGATCGCGCTGGTAACGGCACTGCTGACAGTCATCATGCAGACATACAGGGCAGGCCGTATCAACCCCGTCGAAACCCTGAAGTATGAGTAGCCCGTAATGCCCTGTCCCGATCGCTGAAGGTTCCCTCATCATGTCCCCCCGGTTTTCTGACTTCCCTTTCGGGGAAGTTAACGCCGATCCCCCTTCCGCGGAAACGCATCACCCCCATCCCGGACTGATTCTATAAACTTAGCAGCCATTTCCATACCGGGATGGCCTCAATCTTTTTGCCACTCATTTCGAAAATCCCTTCGGTGTCACGTGTGATGATTAACAAATGGCGACTCTCTAATACTTCCGAAATTTTCAGTAACGCCTTCACTTCCCTTTCAAAAGTACTGGCGCTGTAATCAGGATCATAACAAACCTGAATTGCCGTACCGGCGTCAGGCACATAGAAATCGACTTCAATTCCCTTGTTGTAAAAATAGACAGCATCATTGCGCCCGTATTTACGCAAAAGATTTATGGCCACCATATTTTCAAGCAAGGAAGTATTCCCATCCAACAGGAAAAGGTTCAACAGACCGTTATCGGTGAAATAGTACTTGGGAACGGTTTCTTTAGCGACCAGTTTGCTCACAATATTCTGTATGGGATTGATAAGCCAGGCATCTTTGGCATATTCCATATAGTTGATAATTGTATTTGTGCCAACCTTTGCCCCGGTAGATGATACTATATTCGCTATTCTGTTAAATGACAAAGGCTGTTTAATGCTTTCGGCCAGTTTTTTAAATAATATGCGTAATGCG
>SLRB01000335.1 GCA_007131165.1 Bacteroidales bacterium
AAAAACAATAATTCAGGCCAGGTTTTACCGGGTACACAAGCTTTCTTTTGTCTGAAAAGAAGGCTTTTTTTATTCCAAATTCAAATATTATGGCTGCCTTCAGGCTGTTTTCCAATAAAAAAGATAAGCCGGCCGGCGAACCGGATAAAGGTGATACCCTGGAAAGGGGGCTTGAGAAAACCAAGGAATCGGTGTTCCGTAAACTCTCCAGGGCAGTTGTAGGTAAGTCACGTATTGACGATGCTGTACTCGATAACCTGGAAGAAGTGCTTATCTCCTCAGACGTTGGAGTAGATACCACCCTCAGGATAATTGACAGGATATCTGCACGCGCAGCAAAAGATAAGTTCCTGGGAACTGCCGAGCTGAACAGAATTCTCAGAGAAGAGATAATTTCCCTTCTCGGGGAAAACGAATCAAAAGCTGGCGAGGATTTATCTATTGCTGAAGGTAACAAGCCATATGTTATTATGGTAGTAGGTGTTAACGGAGTCGGCAAAACAACTACAATTGGCAAACTGGCCCACCGGTTTAAAAATAACGGATACAAGGTTGTTCTCGGAGCCGCCGATACATTCAGGGCTGCTGCAATTGAACAGCTTGACATATGGGCCCAAAGGACGGGAGTTGAAATTATAAAACAGAAAACAGGTGCAGATCCGGCTTCGGTTGCATATGATACACTCACTTCTGGCAAATCCAGTAATGCCGATGTAGTAATCATAGATACCGCCGGAAGGTTACATAATAAGGCTAACCTTATGAATGAGCTCACCAAGGTCAGGAGGGTTATGCAGAAAGTCATCCCTTCCGCACCTCATGAGGTACTGCTGATACTGGATGGTTCTACAGGCCAGAATGCATTTGAACAGGCAAAGCAATTTACAGCTGCCACTGATGTCAACGCCATAGCTCTTACAAAACTTGACGGAACTGCAAAAGGGGGTGTGGTTATAGGTATATCCGATCAGTTTAAAATACCAGTCAAATATATTGGAATGGGTGAAGGAATAGATGACCTGCTTCCTTTTGACAGAGTAGAGTTCGTATCATCTCTCTTCAGGTAATTATCTTTATTCTTAATGACCCAAAACAGAAGTATTCCCATGCGGGTAAACATAATAACCATGGGATGTTCCAAAAACCTTGTCGATTCTGAGTCGATGATGGCCAGGTTTGCCGCTGCCGGCTGTGAAGTTTATTTTGACGCTGCCGGAGCCGGATTCGATGTCGTAATAATCAATACCTGCGGCTTTATTCACGATGCTAAACAGGAATCGGTCGATATGATCCTTGAGTACGCAGAGGCCAGAAAGAGGGGAGAAATGGGTAAGCTATGTATTACTGGCTGTCTGTCTGAAAGATACAGGGAAGAGCTCATACGCGAAATTCCCGAAGCAGATATCGTACTGGGTTGTGATGCATTTGAAGGATTAAAACGGGAACTTAGCCTTACCGGTGCCTGCTGTACACCCGGAGAACGCCTTTTGTCAACCCCTTCACATTATGCCTACCTTAAAATTTCTGAGGGGTGCGACCGGAAATGCTCCTTTTGCATTATACCTGCAATAAGGGGAAAACATATTTCGCGCCCGGTTGAAAGCCTGGTTAATGAAGGAAGTTTACTGGCGCAGAAAGGGGTTAAGGAAATAATTCTTGTAGCCCAGGACCTTTCTTCATACGGTTCCGACCTGTACAACCGTGTTGCGCTCGATAAGCTGCTCATGAAACTGACTGAAATCAATGGTTTGGAATGGATAAGGCTTCATTATGCATATCCGGCAGGATTCCCTGATAAGGTTCTCGAAATTATGGCCGGTAACAAAAAAATTTGCCGGTACCTCGACATACCGCTTCAGCATATATCAGACAATGTACTTAAAAAGATGAGAAGGGGTATTAATAAGCAAAAAACCCTTGAATTGATCGACAGGATACGAAATAAAGTTCCTGGTATAGTACTTAGAACCACTCTGCTTACCGGGCATCCCGGTGAAACAGTACACGATTTTGAAGAACTGAAGGATTTTGTCAGGAGTGCCCGGTTTGAAAGGCTTGGCGTATTTCCTTATTCACACGAGGAAGGAACATGGGCTTATGATAACCTTAGTGATGATGTGCATGATAGTGAAAAGGAAAGAAGGGTGGCTGAGATTATGGAGATACAGAAGGAGGTGTCAGCCGGGTTTAACAACAGATTGACAGGCACGGAGATCAAGGCCATAATCGACAGCGAGGAGGATGAGTTCTATAACGGAAGGACGGAGTTCGATTCACCGGAGGTTGATAATGGGGTGCTGATAAAGAAATCGAAGCAACTTGTCATAGGTAGTTTTGTAAATTTAAAAATTACCGGGTCGGATGATTACGATCTCTATGCCCGGCCTGTATAATGATCCATATCCTAATCAACCCCAGGCACCGGAAAAAAAAAGCGCCCCTTCAGGGGGCGCTCATTGTACAGCAGGTATCTATTCCTCTTTTTTCTGTTTTTGGCCTGTTTCCTGCCGGGCCTTGTTTTCAACTGTTATTTTTATGCTTTCCGTTTTTTTGGTAAACCCGACCTGAAGCACATCACCCTCTTTTAGCTCCGATTTGATTATGACCTCTGCAAGGGGATCTTCAAGATACTTCTGTATTGACCTCTTGAGGGGCCGCGCACCGAACTGAATATCATATCCTTTCTCAGCAACGAAGTCCTTGGCTGCAGGTGATATCCTGACCTGGTATCCAAGATTTTCCATACGTTCGTAAAGTCCCGTCAGTTCAATATCTATTATTTTGTGAATATCTTCCTTTTTCAGGTGATTGAATGTAATAACATCATCTACCCTGTTAAGGAACTCAGGTGCAAATGCCTTTTTCAGTGCCTTGTGTATGATACTTTTCATATGCTCATTGGAGCCCGCCTCACGTGCACTTGTCGAAAAACCAATTCCCTGGCCAAAATCCTTGATCTGCCTTGTCCCGATATTGGATGTCATTATAATGATAGTATTCTTGAAATCAACTTTCCGGCCAAGGCTGTCTGTTAGCTGACCCTCATCAAGCACCTGCAGCAGAATATTGAAAACATCGGGATGAGCTTTTTCTATTTCATCAAACAGAACAACGGAGTAAGGGTGCCTGCGAACCTTCTCTGTAAGTTGTCCGCCTTCCTCATATCCGATATATCCCGGGGGAGCCCCGACCAATCTGGATACCGAAAACTTCTCCATATACTCGCTCATATCAATGCGAACGAGGTTGTTGGCACTTTCAAAAAGATATTCGGCAAGCACTTTTGCAAGCTGTGTCTTACCCACTCCGGTTGGTCCAAGAAAAAAGAAAGAACCAATGGGCTTGTTCGGATCTTTAAGACCTGCCCTGTTTCTCTGAATTGATTTGACGATATTATCGATTGCTTCGTCCTGCCCCACGACTCTTCCTTTGATCTCCCTGCCCATATTAAGCAGCCTGACCCCTTCGGCCTGCGCAACGCGCTGTACAGGCACACCAGTCATCATGGCTACCACCTCGGCAACCTTGTCATCATCTACCAGCTGACGATTTTTCGACAATTCCTTTTCCCATCTCTGCTTTTCATTTTCAAGAAGGTCAAGCAGCTCTTTTTCCTTGTCACGCTGCCTTGCGGCAAGTTCAAAGTTCTGGTTTTTGACTGCCTTGACCTTATCCTGCCGGGTATTGTCGATAAGCTTCTCAAGCTCAAGTATACGCTCGGGAACTACAATATTTGAAATATGCACCCTTGATCCGGCTTCATCAAGTGCATCAATTGCCTTATCCGGCAGATGCCTGTCAGACATGTATCTGCCGGTAAGACTGACACATGCCTGGATGGCTTCGGGTGAATAATACACATTGTGATGGTCCTCGTACCTTTCCTTTATATTATTGAGGATCTCCAGTGTCTCATCAGGGGTGGTGGGTTCAACCATTATCTTCTGGAAACGGCGCTCCAGGGCCCCGTCCTTTTCAATATGCTGCCTGTACTCATCGAGGGTTGTGGCTCCTATACACTGAATTTCACCGCGCGCAAGAGCGGGTTTCAGCATATTTGCTGCATCCAGCGACCCCGTGGCTCCACCTGCTCCAACTATGGTGTGAATTTCGTCAATAAAAAGAATTATCTGGTTTGTTTTCGCAAGTTCATTGAGTATTGCCTTGATTCTCTCCTCGAACTGTCCACGGTATTTGGTACCTGCAACGATTGAAGCAAGATCAAGGGTTACTACGCGTCTGCCAAAAAGGACCCTTGAAACCTTTTTCTGCACAATCCTGAGTGCAAGCCCCTCAACTATAGCCGACTTTCCTACACCTGGATCACCAATCAAAATTGGATTGTTCTTCTTCCTGCGGCTCAGTATCTGAGCCAGCCGTTCTATCTCATTCTGCCTTCCAACAATAGGATCAAGCCTGTTCTCCTCGGCTGCCTTTGTAAGATCAATCCCAAAGTTATCGAGAACAGGGGTCTCAGAACTTGATTTACTTCCGGAACCCTGCGGTTGCTTTCCGCTGCCAAATGGCCCCTTGGCATCATCGTCGTCTTCATTCGGATATTCGGCTTTGGCCTCATGCTGCTTCTGATCAAATTCATCCTTGAATACGAAATAATCTATATTTTCAGATTCAAGTAACTGTGTAATAAGATTTGTTTCATCTTTAAGTATTGCAAGGATAAGATGGCCGGTATCTATTGTTTCACTCTTTAGCGACCTTGCTTCGAGGTAGACAAGCTTTAACACCCTTTCGGCTGTTTTGAGAAGCGGAACATTTTCCATTTCTGAAGGCTTAAGCTCGGTACCCGACCTTAAATGATCCTCAACAGTCTTTCTTATGGCGGCAAGATCAAGCCCCATGGACACAAGAATGTCTATGGCTACTCCTTCTCCGTCCCGCAGAATACCAAGGAAAATATGCTCTGAGCTTATATTCCTGTTCCCCAGGCGAATAGCCTCCTCTCTACTATATGATAACACTTCTTTTACTCTCTGTGAAAATTTTGCATCCATATTTAGTATATACTCCTGTATTTAATAAACAATATTACAAAGTTAATAATAAATTATAAAGATCGGGATGTTGATAATTATGAGATTTTTCAGGATATTTTTACACAATTTATGGCTAAATTAGCGCCCGGAAATTAAGAATTTCCCAACAAAACCCGTATATGATCAATACAATAGTTAAACATCGTTCAAAAGCTATTGTTTATTTTAACGTATAAATAGCAATAACATTATATAAAACAATGTCAGAAGGAGATAGATTGCTTAAGGTCAACATTGAAGAGGAGATGAAATCTGCCTACATTGATTATTCAATGTCGGTGATAATTTCACGGGCGCTTCCCGATGTCCGTGACGGACTAAAACCTGTGCACAGAAGGGTACTTTTCGGTATGTCTGAACTGGGCATACTTTCAAACAGGGGACACAAAAAATCTGCCAGAATAGTGGGAGAGGTTCTGGGTAAATATCACCCTCACGGTGATTCTTCAGTCTACGAGGCCATGGTAAGAATGGCACAAACCTGGTCTTTAAGATATCCTCTGGTTGACGGCCAGGGCAATTTCGGATCGGTAGACGGAGACAGTCCCGCTGCAATGAGGTATACCGAGGCCAGGCTCCAGAAAATAGCCGAGGAAACTCTCGCCGATCTTGAAAAAAATACCGTTGATTTCAGGCTTAATTTTGATGATACCCTTGAAGAGCCTACTGTTCTGCCAACAAGAATACCTACCCTGTTAATAAATGGCGCCTCAGGTATAGCAGTGGGAATGGCAACAAGCATGCCGCCTCACAATCTCTCCGAAGCAGCTGATGCCATTAGTGCATATATCGATAACCCTGATATCGGAATTACCGAACTTATGCAGCATATCAAAGGTCCCGACTTTCCAACAGGGGGGATAATATACGGAGTTCAGGGTATAAAAAATGCATTTGAAACAGGAAAGGGCAGGATCGTTGTAAGGGCGAAAACAGAAATAGAAACCACCGAAACCGGCCGGGGAAAAATTATTGTTACCGAAATACCTTACCTGGTAAACAAGGCAGAACTTATTCGAAAAACTGCAGAACTCATCAACGATAAGAAACTGGAGGGCATATCATACATCAATGATGAGTCTGACAGGAGAGGAATGCGAATTGTTATAATTCTAAAAAAAGAAGCAGTTGCTAATGTTGTATTGAACAATTTGTATAAGCACACACAGCTGCAGACCAGCTTCAATGTAAACAACATTGCACTTGTGAATGGCCGTCCTAAAATGCTTAATCTTAAGCATGTGATTTCCTATTTTGTAAGACACAGGCACGAAGTTGTGGTGAGGCGCACCCAGTATGATCTTGAACAAAGTGAGAAAAAGGCTCATATTCTTGAAGGGTTGCTGATTGCACTGGATAACCTGGATGAAGTCATAAATTTGATACGTGCCTCAAAAACACCAGATGAAGCAAGGAAGGGACTTATGGACAAGTTCGGCCTTACCGAGGTGCAGGCCAAAGCAATCCTGGATATGCGGCTGCAAAGGCTGACCGGACTGGAAAGAGAAAAAGTTCGCGAGGAATACAGGGAACTGATGGAACTTATTGAATATCTCAGGAAGGTTCTTGCAAGTGAGGAGATGAGGATGCAGATTATAAAAGACGAGATGCTTGAAATAAAAGAGCGTTTTGGCGATGAGAGGAGAACACAAATAGTTCCCGATGAGGGAGAATTCAATCCGGAGGATTTTTACGCTGATGATGAAGTGGTTATTACTATA
>SLRB01000245.1 GCA_007131165.1 Bacteroidales bacterium
AAATCGGCACAGAGGATCATTGTAGATCTCAAGGATAAACTTGGAAAGGCCGGTAGTGGTGAAGAAATATTTGCAGGGTCTCACAATACACTGAGGGAAGAATCGTTATCAGCATTAATAATGCTGGGATTTTCCCGGAATGCGGTGGAGAAGGTCATCAAGCAGCTTCTCTCTGAAGAAGAGATCACAACTGTTGAAGACCTGGTGAAAAAAGCTTTGAAGAAACTTTAGATATTAAACTTATTGGCTTTCCTATTGGCTAAGGCATCAAAATATTCCGGTATATCCCTTTTCTGGATATTGTTATTGTTGGTAAGTATCCTGGCTCCCGGTGCCTCAACCAGATTTACCGTCGATGGCCTGCCTGACGAATTTTTGCCTCCGGTTACCACCGGTGAGATCGATGGTGGGTACTTGTTGTATATGCCGGAACCGTTACAGCAGGATCCTCCCCAGGATCCGCCTTCCCGCGGAAAGATCCCTGTACCCCCGTGGTTTCGTATTGATACCGAATACAACCCCCAAATCAACTCCTACCTTTTAAGACGAAAGATTGGTGATATTCAGGTTGGCCGTCCCGATATCATGACATTTGACCAGTACCGGACCTACTCGATGGAGAGGTCTATGGCGGACTACTGGCAGCAGCGCTCGCGCGGCATAGCCGACGATGCAAGGACTGAGTTCATCCCGGGTCTCTCGCTTGGAGTCGATGCCATTGATATGATCTTTGGTACGGATGCGGTAAACATTCAGCCACAGGGCTCGGCTGAGCTTATCTTCGGCATCAATACCGTCAGGAATGAGCGCCCCGATATACAGGAGGAGCTGAGGCGTGTAACCACTTTTGATTTCCAGGAAAAGATTCAGATGAATGTTACAGGTACCATTGGCGACAGGGTGAGGCTGGGCATCAACTACAACACCGAGGCTATGTTTGAGTTTGAGAACCAGACCAAACTCGAGTACACCGGTGGGGAGGACGAGATAATCCAGAGAATAGAGGCCGGTAACGTCACCCTTCCGCTGCCCGGGTCACTTATTACCGGAAGCCAGAGTCTTTTCGGACTGAAAAGTGAGCTGAAGTTCGGCAACCTGACAGTTACCAGCGTTTTTTCCCAGCAAAAGGGCGAGTCGCAGGTTATAGAGGTCAGGGGTGGTGCCCAGACCCAGGAGTTCGAGGTTTATGCCGACGATTATGATGCCAATAGGCACTTTTTCCTTTCCCAGTATTTCAGGGATACCTATGAAGCGTCATTGCAGAATTTGCCGGTAATAAGCTCAGGGATAAATATCACCCGTGTCGAAGTGTGGATAACCAACAAGACGAACAATTTTGAAAATGCCAGGAATATTGTTGCCTTTATGGACCTGGCAGAGAACCAGGAGAATATTCACTCAACAGACAACTTCTACAGAGACCCCACGCAGCAGGGAGACCATCCGCGCAACCAGCTGAACAACCTCTATGAGATGATGACCACAACATTTGCCGGTATAAGGAACATCAACCAGGTTACCTCTGTGCTGCAACCCCTTGCACCCGGGTTTACAATAGGCCAGGATTATGAGGAGATTGAGAATGCACGGTTGCTCTCTTCACGCGACTATACAATCAACAGGAGACTGGGCTATATATCTCTCAACTCAGCGCTGAATGCCGATGAAGTGCTGGCGGTGGCATTCGAATATACCATGGGCGGCCAGACCTACCGGGTGGGTGAGTTTTCAAATGAGGGGATATCGGCTCCCGATGCACTTATGGTAAAGTTACTCAAGGGAACAAATCTTACTCCAAGGTTGCCTACGTGGGACCTGATGATGAAGAACGTATATTCCATAGGCGCCTGGCAGGTCGACCGGAGGAATTTTGAGCTTAATGTTCTCTACCAGGACGACCAGACCGGTAACGCGATAAACTATATTCCGGAAGGGAAGATACAGGAGAAAACCCTTTTAAGGGTCATGAACCTCGACAACATGAACTCACAGCTTGATCCGTATCCTGACGGGTCGTTCGATTTCATCGAAGGGGTTACCATTTATGCCGACAACGGCCGTATATTCTTTCCTGTGCTGGAGCCTTTCGGGTCTCATCTGAGGAGAGAGATAGGAGATGATGCTATTGCCGGACGTTATGTTTTCCAGGAGCTGTACGACTCGACAAAAACCAGGGCGCGTCAGGTGGCAGAGAAGAACAAGTTCCTGCTTGCCGGCACGTACCAGTCCTCCGCCGGCTCTGAAATACCCCTTAATGCCATGAATGTCCCGAGGGGTTCGGTTACCGTAACCGCAGGAGGTGTTCAGCTTGCTGAAAATATTGACTATACCGTTGATTACGCCCTCGGCAGGGTGCAGATAATCAACCAGGGGCTGCTTGAGTCAGGCACCCCTATCAGGGTTTCGCTCGAAAGCCAGTCATTGTTCGCCATTCAGACAAAAACGCTTGTAGGCTCGCATTTTGATTACCGTATATCCGACAATTTCAACATAGGCGCCACCATTCTCAATCTAACGGAACGTCCGCTAACCCAGAAGGTCAGTTTTGGCGATGAACCCATTTCCAATACCATTTGGGGGCTTAATACCTCTTACCGGACAGAGTCGCCCCTTCTTACCAGCCTTATCGACAGGATCCCGTTTATTGAGACAAGGGAGGTATCGACCATCTCGTTCCAGGGGGAGTTTGCTCATCTCATACCCGGCCATTCCAGAGCTATTGGCCGTGACGGGGTATCGTACATCGACGATTTTGAGGCTACCAAAACGACTATAGACCTCAAAACACCCAGCGCCTGGATTATTTCGAGCACACCTGAGGGCCAGCCCCTGTTCCCTGAATCGGCGCTTACGAATGACCTGGCTTACGGTTATAACCGGGCCCTGCTTGCCTGGTATGTAATAGATCCGCTGTTTCTCAGGAATACCTCAGCAACACCCACACATATAAGAAATAATCCCGATTTGCAGTCCAGCCATTTTGTGCGTGAGGTGTTCGAGCGCGAACTCTTCCCCGAAAGGGAAACCCCGACAGGAATACCTACAAATATACCGGTCCTGAACCTGGCATTTTATCCAGGCCACAGGGGACCCTACAATTATGATGTGCAGCCGTCTGCCTATTCGGCCGGCATTGATTCAGACGGGAGGCTGCTGGATCCGTCGAGCCGCTGGGGTGGGATCATGAGAGCGCTTCATACTACCGATTTTGAGGCGGCTAATATCGAATACGTTGAGTTCTGGCTGATGGATCCGTTTATAGAAGATGCGGAAGGGAATAGCGGAGGTGATTTTTATATAAACCTGGGTAATGTATCGGAGGATATCCTTAAAGACGGAAGGAAGAGTTTCGAGAACGGATTACCTACCAGCGAGGTGGTTACTGATGTCGACACAACTGCCTGGGGACGTGTGCCTACACAACAATCGCTGGTTAATGCGTTTGACAACAACCCGCAGGCACGTGAGTTTCAGGATGTGGGGCTTGACGGGTTGCGTACCGTTGACGAGCGCTCGTTCTTTTCTGATTTTCTTGATGAGATTGCCCAGATATTCGGGCAGGATTCACCGGCTTATCAGAACGCATGGGATGACCCTTCGAGCGATATTTACCGTTACTTCAGGGGTAGCGAGTGGGACGCCAAAGAGGCTGACATACTCACCAGGTATATGTATTACAACAATATGGAAGGTAACTCGCCCACTTCGGAGCAATCGCCCGAATCTTATCCGACCTCGGCAACAACCTTACCCAATACCGAAGATATAAACCGCGACAACACCCTCAACAGGTCGGAGGCATATTACCAGTACCGCATAAGTATAAGGCCTGAGGATATGCGGGTGGGGCATAACTATGTTGTTGATTCGGTCAGGACCACCGTACGGTTTCCCAATGGAGAACAGTCATCCGTAAACTGGTACCAGTTCAAGATACCCCTGTCTGACTATGAAAGGGCTGTGGGGCCGATCCAGGATTTCAAGTCAATAAGGTTCATGCGGATGTTCCTTACAGGGTTTGATGACCCTGTTGTAATGAGGTTTGCCCGCCTGGACCTTGTGAGGAGCGACTGGCGACAGTACAGGATGTCACTCATGGAGGGGCAGGAGGGGATTGCACATCCTGACCCCTCTTCCGGAACTTTTGATATTTCGGCTGTCAATATTGAAGAAAATGCCAGCAAGACGCCTGTTAATTATGTTCTTCCTCCGGGAATAGACAGGGTCATAGATCCTACCAACCCGCAGTTGCAACAACTCAATGAGCAGTCTATGGTTCTTAAGGTTGAAAACCTTGAAGATGGCGATGCAAGGGCTGCCTTTAAGAATATCAACCTTGATATCAGGCAGTACAGAAGAATACAGATGGAAGTTCATGCAGCCGCCCTGCCCGGCGATATTCTCGATCATGGTGAACTGACGGTGTTTATAAGGCTTGGGACAGACTACAGGAATAATTACTATGAGTATGAGATCCCTCTCAGGATCACTCCCCCGGGAAGGTATGACAACAACCGGGAGAGCGACAGGCTTGCAGTCTGGCCAAGGGAGAACCGCCTGGATATTGAGCTTGATATTTTCCAGGAGCTTAAACAGGAAAGAAACCGTCAGATGCAGACCCCGGGTTCTGGAATTTCGGCCTCATCGGTTTTCAAGCGAATGGACGGTGCAAACCGCGTAAAGGTTGTTGGCAATCCCAACCTGAGCAATGTCAGGACACTTATGATCGGGGTCAGGAATCCCGGCAGGCTCAGCAATCCGGTTCCGGGTGATGACGGACTGCCGAAATCGGGAGAGGTATGGGTGAACGAGCTTCGATTGACAAATTTCAATGAAGAGGGTGGCTGGGCTGCCAATGCAAGACTTACTGCCCGGCTGGCCGACCTTGGGTCAATCACGGTTGCCGGTGCAACAAGCCAGCCGGGATTTGGAAGTATTGAACAGAAGGTAAATGAAAGGCAGCAGGTACAGATCAATCAATATGATGTTTCGACCAACCTGGAGCTTGGGAGGTTTTTTCCCGAAAATGCCGGAGTGCGAATACCGATGTATGTCGGTTATTCGGAGGGTTTCATAAACCCGAAATATAACCCGCTTGACCCTGATGTGCCGCTGTCTGATGCGCTTGATGCAGCACAGACCAGGGGTGAGCGTGATTCAATACGGAGAATTGCACAGGATTACACCCAGAGGAAAAGCCTTAACTTCACAAATGTCCAGGTAACCGGAGGCGACGGCCCCCCGAGGTTCTACAGCCTGAGCAACTGGTCAGTTAATTATGCCTACAGCGAAATGCTGGGAAGGAACATAGAGACTGACTACCGTCTTCAGCGTAATTACCGCGGGGGGATAAATTACAATTATACTGCTACTCCTCAAAATGTTACCCCTTTCAGCAACTGGAACATACTCAGCTCACCTGCACTGAGAATATTGAGAGACTTCAATTTTTATTATGCACCTTCTTACCTTTCGTTCAGGACCGACCTTAACAGGCATTACCAGGCCAGACAGCTGAGGAACATAAACAATCCCGATTTTCTGATACTGCCTACATACCAGAAAGACTTTCTCTGGAACCGGTTCTATGACATGAGATTTGACCTTACCAGGCAACTGCGGTTTGAGTTTTCGGCAACCAATACGGCAAGAATTGATGAGCCTGAGGGGATAGTCGATCGGCAAAGGGACCCTGCAGGATACAATCACTGGAGGGATTCAGTGCTGGTTAACCTGCGCAACCTGGGCCGTACCACGCAGTATTTTCATTCGGCAAACCTTACATACACCCTTCCTATAAATAAGATCCCGGCCTTCAACTGGGTTAATATTACTGCAAGGTACAATGCTTCATACGGGTGGGATACGGGTATGATTCTTCCTGAGGAACTTGGTATAAACCTTGGTAACGTGATAAGGAACAGCAATACCAGCCAGCTTAATGCCCAGTTTAACCTCCTGAACCTGTACAACAAGGTTGATTATTTGCAGCGGATAAACCAGAGAAGCAGGCAGATGAGGGCAGGTGACCGGCAACAGGCCACGCCTGAGGTCAGGCGGGTACGATATGAGCAAAGTAACGTGAACCTTACCGCAAACAGGGCACATCCCATCAACCATAATCTCAATACGGAAGATGTTGTTGTAAGGGTGCTGGACAATCAGGGCCGACCGGTAAGAGGAAATACTGAAATAGTTAATGACCGGAGGATAAATTTTACATCTGACAGGGAAATAGAAGGGGCAACGGTTATGGTTGAGGGAACAGTTGAGGTTAGAGAAACCCTGTTTTCAAAGATAGCCGAGCATTCCTCACGACTCCTTATGGCAGTTCAGAATATAGGTGTATCATACTCGCATACCGACGGTACAATCCTGCACGGTTATATGCCCGGTACCGACTGGATGGGAACAAGCAGTTATAACGATCATCTCGCACCCGGAATCCCATTCATACTCGGTTATCAGGATCAAGATTTTGCCTGGCATGCTGTGCGGCGCGGATGGATGACAACAGATACCACACTGCACGAGCCCTACATGATGAGCCACAGTAATACTTTCAACCTGAGGAGTACAATAGAACCCATACCGGGATTCCGCATTGACCTTACGGCAAGCCGCACATTTGTCGAGAATATGCAGGAATATTATTATGCCGACAGGTACGGTAACTTTCATGCAAGCAACAAATTTAACTCGGGTAATTTCAATATGTCGTTTTTATCTTTGAAAACGGCCTTTGAGAGGCCATCGGGAGACAATAACTATCATTCACAGGCTTATGAGGATTTTAAAAATTACCGGCGTGTTGTGGCCGGAAGGCTTGCTGAGGAAAGAGGGTATTCTGACGGCTATGATCCGGGACTGACAGGCCCTGACGGATACCCTGACGGTTATGGAAGCTTGTCCCAGGAAGTGCTGATACCTTCATTTATTGCTGCATACGGCAGTATCGACCCCGGAAGAGTGACGCTTAGCACCTTTCCCCTGATCCCCCTGCCCAACTGGAGGGTTGTATATGACGGGTTGTCGCGTGTGCCGCTACTTGACAGGGTGTTGCAGACAGCCAATATAAACCATGTATACAGGTCAACCTACAGCATATCCAATTATCTTACCAACCTCAACTATATTGAAGGAGATGACGGGTTTGGAATAATTCGCGACAAAGTGCGTGGATATTTTGTTCCCGAATATGATATATCATCAATTGCAGTAAGCGAGCAGTTTAATCCGCTGATAAACCTTGATATTACATGGAACAACAATTTTACCACAAGGGCTGAGCTCAGGAAATCCCGGACCGTAACCCTCAGCCTTGCAAACAACCAGATATCGGAACTTAAAAGTGACGAAATTGTCATGGGGGCCGGATACAGGTTCAGGGATGTGCAGATCATCTTCAGGACAGGGGGAACGCAAAGGGAACTGAGGAGCGACTTGAACATCAGGGCAGATCTTTCAATCAGGGAAAATATGACTATAGTAAGGCGCATTGCCGAAGAGGGTGTTCAGCCCACGGCAGGGCAGACTGTAATCTCTGTCAATGCATCGGCCGATTATGTTATCAGCAACAGGTTTGATATACGTCTTTTCTTTGACAGGGTAGTAAACCGTCCGATTGTCAGTCTGTCATATCCCACCACAAATACCAGTTTCGGCTTCAGCCTCAGGTTTACCCTTATCCAGTGACAACCTGCTTGGATATCGTAAAAATTGCTTACTTTTGAAGCAGAAGCCAGTTAATCAATTTATATTATAATTAAAAAAAACTGATATGGAATTTCCAGGCGAATTTAAGTACACAAAAGACCACGAATGGGTCAGCATCGATAATGGTGTTGCTGTTGTTGGAATTACCGAATTTGCACAGGGCGAACTTGGTGATATCGTATTCATTGAGATAGAAACAGGGGGAGAGACACTGGAAAAAGATGAAGTTTTCGGAACCATTGAAGCGGTAAAGACCGTGTCTGACATGTTTATGCCGGTTTCGGGAGAGATAACCGAGGTTAACCCAAAACTGGAAGATACCCCCGATATAGTGAACAAAGACCCTTATGGTGATGGCTGGATGATTAAAATCAAGATGTCAGATCCTTCCCAGGCTGACGGACTTCTTTCGGCCGGCCAGTACAAAGAGCTTGTTGAATCCTGAAAAGGTGTTGCACAGGCCATTTCAACTGACAGTCAGGAGGCAGGTTAACCGGTGATTTGCCGGTACCTGCCGGAAGACTGTGATCACAGGGTTTTCTTGTATTCTACTTCACGGTAGCCTTCAATTATATCGCCCACCTTAATATCATTGTACCCTGCAATATTGAGCCCGCATTCATAACCTGAGTTCACTTCCCTCACATCTTCCTTATATCTTTTAAGAGATCCGAGTTCGCCGGTATGAACTACAATACCATCGCGTATCAGCCTGATCTTTGTATTCCTGGTTATTTTCCCGTCCTTAACGAAACATCCCGCCACGGTACCTACCTTGGTTATCTTGAAAACTTCCCTGATTTCCAGGGTAGCCACAACCTCCTCCTTTATTTCGGGAGAGAGCATTCCCTCCATGGCAGATTTGATCTCGTTTATTGCGTCGTATATGATCGAATAGAGACGTATATCTATCTCTTCCTTTTCTGCAAGCTTCCTGGCTGCAAGTGAAGGGCGCACCTGGAAGCCCACGATTATGGCATTAGAAGCTGCTGCCAGAAGGATGTCAGACTCGCTTATCTGCCCGACTGCCTTATGGATTATGCGTACCTGTATCTCATCGGTCGACAATTTTATTAGTGAATCTGATATTGCCTCAACCGAACCGTCAACATCTCCCTTGACAATCAGATTCAGTTCCTGGAAGCTGCCAATTGCTATTCTGCGCCCTATTTCATCAAGGGTAATGTGCTTTTGCGTACGCAATCCCTGCTCCCGCTGAAGCTGTTCACGTTTGTTGGCTATATCTCTCGCCTCCCTGTCGGTTTTCATGACATTGAAATTGTCTCCTGCCTGTGGGGCGCCGTTAAGACCGAGAACCAGTGCCGGGGCTGAAGGGCCTGCCTCCTTAATAGGCTTCCCGCGCTCATTATGCATGGCTTTAACGTGGCCATGGTGAGTGCCGGCAAGCATAATATCGCCAATTTTAAGAGTGCCCGATTGTACAAGCACTGTGGTGATATATCCACGGCCTTTATCAAGCTCAGATTCGACTACGGTTCCTGATGCCCTTTTTTCGGGATTGGCCTTCAGTTCGAGCAATTCTGCCTCAAGTAGCACTTTTTCAAGCAGTTGCTCAATGTTTGTGCCGCTTTTTGCTGAGATCTCCTGTGACTGATATTTACCGCCCCAGTCTTCTGTCATGAAATTCATGTTGGCCAGTTGCTCCTTTATCTTGTCGGGGTTGGCCCCTGGCTTGTCGATCTTGTTGATTGCAAACACTATGGGCACTCCTGCAGCATGGGCATGGTTTATTGCTTCAACAGTCTGCGGCATTACGCTGTCGTCGGCAGCTATCACAATGATTGCAATATCGGTTATTCTTGCACCCCTGGCTCTCATGGCAGTAAATGCCTCGTGGCCGGGAGTGTCAAGGAATGTTATTGTTTTGCCGGTATCGAGCTCAACATTGTAGGCACCAATATGCTGGGTGATCCCCCCTGCTTCTCCGGCGATAACATTTGTTTGTCTGACAAAGTCAAGAAGAGATGTTTTACCATGGTCGACGTGACCCATTACCGTTACGATAGGGGGGCGCCCGGTAAGATCCTTTTCATCATCCTCCTCTTCGAAATCAGAAATATCCTCTTGAAGATCAGCACTTACAAACTCGGTTTCAAAGCCATATTCTTCGGCAACAAGTGCAATTGTTTCTGCATCAAGCCTCTGGTTGATAGATACGAAGAGGCCCAGGCTCATGCATGATGAAATAATGTCGTTTACCTGCACATCCATCATGGTTGCAAGCTCATTCACTGTAACAAATTCGGTTACTTTCAGGGTTTTGCTTTCCATTTCGAGCTTTTCCGACTCTTCCTGCTGTCTTTGGCTCTGGAGTTCCCGCTTGTCCCGTCTGTACTTTGCTCCTTTTGACTTACCCTTCGAAGTAAGTCTTGACAAGGTGTCTTTTATCTGCTTCTGAACATCTTCTTCGCTTATTTCGTGCCTTATAGGTCTTTTTTTGCTTTTGCGGAGCTTTTTTTTCTGCTCACCGCCGGCGCCTGGGGCAGCTTCAGTTGATCCAGGCGGGCCCTGGGCACTGACATGGGTTTTTGAAGGATCTTTGCGTATCCTCTTTCTCTTCTTCTTCTTTCCTCTTTCAGTGTCACTTGATGAGGCAACCGGTTTTTTCTTTTCTTTTTCGGGCAGGTCGATCTTCCCGACAACGGTGGGCCCGGTAAGTTTCTGAATTTTGTGTTTGAATATCTTTTCTTCCGGTTCTTTTTCCTCAGCTACTTTTTCTTCAGCTACCTTTTCTTCCGGTTCTTTTTCCTCAGCTACCTTTTCTGCTGGTTTTGTTTCTTCAATTGCCTTTTCTTCCGGTTCTTTTTCTTCTGCTTTGGGCGCAGGTTCAGGTGCCTTTTCGGGTGCCTCCTTTTTATCTTCTTTCTCTGCAGGTGTTTCTGTTTGTTCTTCTTTTTTCGGGGCTGCCTTCTTTTTCTTACCCGGGCGTGTTTTTTGGTTAATAGTGTCAAGGTCAATATTTCCCAATATCTTCAGTCCGGGGCTTTCTTCTTGTGTAGCCTCTTCTTCCTCTGTTTCAGAGGTAGTTGCTGCAGGTTTCTGCTGTTCCTCCTCTTTTTCCTTTTTCTCCCCGTCTTCTGTTTCTTTTTCCCTTACCTCTTGTTTTTCAGCTTTTTCAGGGGCAGGTTTCTCTGTTGCTGCTTCCCTGGGGGCAGGGGCTTCAGTTTCAGCAGGAGCTTTTGGGGTTTCTGCTGCAGCAGGCTTTTTGGCTGCGGTATCTTTGATCAGTACCTCGTCTTCACTTTCCGGAGCATCGGTTTCTTCTTCGTCAGTTGACTTTTTGCCATCATCAATGGATATACTCTCCTTCTTCTCACGGGCTATTCTGAGGCTGATTTTCTCAGATTCTTTTTTTACGCTGATTTCCGAACTGTATTCCTTTAAAAGAAGGTTGTACTGTTCTTCCGAAACCTTGGTGTTAGGGTTGGTGTCAATATCAAATCCCTTCTTTCTGAGAAATTCCACAATCGTGGAAATCCCAAGATTGAACTCTCTTGCTACCTTGCTAAGTCTTTTTGTTGTGACGACTTCTGACATATTTATCTCTCCTATTTCTCCCGTTTTAATATATTGCTCCTGAAGTTACCCCCGACGGGGTGTTACTTCCCTGCTGATTATTCAAATTCTGCTTTCAGAACACGCATTACCTCCTGGATAGTCTCTACTTCGAGGTCGGTTCTTTTAACGAGATCCTCGACCGAAAGTTCAAGAACGCTTTTAGCCGTATCGCACCCAACAGCCTTAAGCTCATCAATTATCCAGCTTTCTATTTCATCGCTGAATTCATCAATATTTACATCTTCTTCATCTTCACCTTCGGTGTCGCGGAACACATCAATCTCATAACCTGTTAGCTGCCCTGCGAGTTTTATATTAAGCCCTCCCTTGCCAATTGCAAGCGAGACTTCGTTTGGCTTAAGGAAAACCTCGGCTCTTTTCTCCTCCTCAACTAATTTTATAGCGCTGATCTTTGCCGGGCTGAGTGATCTTGATATATATAGCTGCGTGTTTGTTGTATAGTTTATTACATCTATATTCTCATTCTTCAGTTCCCTTACGATTCCATGTATGCGGGAACCTTTCATCCCAACACATGCACCGACCGGATCAATGCGGTCATCATAAGATTCAACGGCAACCTTGGCCCTTTCACCCGGCACCCGCACGATCTTTTTTATTGTTATCAGTCCGTCATATATCTCGGGCACCTCCAGTTCAAACAACCGCTCGAGGAAGACCGGTGAGGTTCGCGACAGTATAATAAGAGGAATGTTGTTTTTCATTTCAACTTTGATCACTACTGCCCTTATCGTGTCACCTTTCCTGAAATAGTCGGTCGGTATTTGTTCCGAACGGGGTAATATAAGTTCATTCCCCTCGTCATCAAGAATCAGGATTTCTCGTTTCCAAACCTGGTAAACATCGCCTGTAACAATTTCGCCTATACGGTCTTTGTATTTCAGATATACATTGTTCTTCTCGAGCTCCATGATCCTTGAAGTGAGGTTCTGGCGCAATGCCAGGATTGCCCTGCGCCCGAAATCGGCAAGTTTAACCTCATCAGTTACCTCTTCTCCTATCTCATAGTCGGCATCTATCTTTTGAGCCTCTGAAAGAGATATTTGCAGATTGCGGTCTTCAACACTGCCGTCTTCGACAACTTCGCGGTTTCTCCAAATCTCAAAATCGCCCTTGTCTATATTGATGATTATATCAAAATTCTCGTCAGTACCAAAATACTTTATAAGCATACTCCTGAAAACATCTTCAAGTACGCTCATCATTGTTGCCCTGTCTATGCTTTTCAGCTCCTTGAACTCAGAAAATGGTTCTGTGAGGTTCAAATTTTCCATCTTAATTTACCTTTAACCGTTTATTTAAATGATACAACAAGTTTAGTTGACCTGATCTGGTCAAAATCCAGCTCTTTTGAAACCAGTTTCACTTCGGGCCTTTTTTTTTCGCCTCTTACTTTCACAGGTTCTTCAAATGTTATTCCTTTGCCGGTCACTCCTGTTAACCTGCCTTCGTGCCTTTGTCCCTCCGAGGTAACTATTTCAACTTCCCTGCCTATATTCTTTTCATACTGGGCCAACACTTTAAGGGGTTCAGACAGCCCTGGTGATGAAACTTCAAGGTGAAAATCCTCCTTGTCCCTGTCCAGCCCGCTTTCAATTGCCCTGGTAAGCTCTCCGCACTCTTTGACTGTCACTCCCTTATTGCTGTCGATCAGCACCCTTATACTATTTGATGGCGATACGTGTATATCGACAACAAAGAACTCCGTACCCTCTGTAATCCTGCTTACAAGTTCTTCCAGTGCTTGCTTGCTTACCATTTTAATACCATCTATTAAAATAGGGGACTTAAGTCCCCTACATCATAATACTACTCAGCATTCAACCTGCGAAAATACAAATAATTAACGAAAACACAAAAATATAGGATTGAAAATAAGAACATTTGCTGCCAGAAAGATAAAAAATCTCGAAACTTCTTTATTTTTGCAATACCGGGTATGGCTAACATTTCCCATCTGAATATTCCCGTAGTGCATAACTTGGTTTTGAACAGACAAAGCACCAATAAACGAAAGATAATCAATGACCCGGTTCACGGTTTCATTGGGGTTTCCTCCGGCCTTTTGTTTGATCTGATCTCTCATCCCTTTTTTCAAAGGCTCAGAAGAATCAGGCAGCTGGGACTCACGCATTTGGTTTATCCGGGTGCTACCCATTCCAGGTTCCAGCATGCCCTTGGGTCTATGCACCTGATGCAGCTTGCCATAGGAGTTATCCGTTCAAAAGGCCACGAGATAACTGACTGCGAAGAAGAGGCAGCCCTGGCTGCAATTTTGCTTCACGATATTGGACACGGACCATTTTCACATACACTGGAATCTTCGATTATTCCCCGCGTGCCGCATGAGCAGATGTCGGTGCTTCTCATACAGGAACTTAACCGGCAGTTTGACGGGAGTTTGTCACTGGCGGAGGAGATATTTTCAGGCAGGTACAAAAAGAAGTTTTTGCATCAGCTTGTTGCCGGTCAGCTTGATATGGACAGAATGGATTACCTTAAAAGAGACAGTTTTTATACCGGGGTAACTGAAGGGGTGATAGGGTCGGACAGGATAATAAAAATGCTTAATGTGGTAGATGATCACCTTGTTGTGGAGGCCAAAGGGATTTATTCAATCGAGAAATTCCTGATAGCAAGGCGCCTTATGTACTGGCAGGTCTATTACCATAAAACCGTTGTGGCAGCCGATTGCCTTCTTACGCTGGTTCTCAAAAGAGCCAGGCAGCTTGTGCATGAAGGCAGAAAGCTCTTTGCTTCTCCGTTCCTGCAGTTTTTTCTTAAGAATGATTTAGGAATTAATCATGATGTTTTCAGGCCTGGAACCGATGCTCCAGCAGTTATAATAAATAATTTTGTAAATCTCGATGACGACGATATACTGAGTGCTGCCAAAGTCTGGGCAAACCATGATGATGAAATTCTTGCATTACTTGCAGGCTGGTTTACGGGCAGGGCCTTGTTCCGGACAGAATTCAGCCATGCTTCCTTCCCGGTGCAAAAGACTGAATATCTCAGGCAGCAGGCCGGCCTTGCATTTCGTATACCGGATAGCCTGGCCGGTTATTTTGTTGTTTCCGGAGAAATTTCAAATTATGCATATAAGACCGAGGATGAAAAGATTAAGATTCTTTATAATAATGGTGGACTGACTGACATATCAGAGGCTTCGGATATGCTTAATGTAACGGTTTTGTCAAAAACCGTCAAAAAATATTTTCTTTGCTACCCGAAAAATATTGAACCGTTTTACCGGGATCAATAAAAAATTATAAAAAATATAACTCCTACAATTATGAAATTTACTGCAGGGCAGATAGCCGAATATCTTAATGGGACTGTTGAAGGTGATCCCGATGTGACCGTTGATGATGTATCCAGGATCGAGGAAGGAAAACCCGGCACACTGGCTTTTTTGTCCAATCCCAAATATGAAAAGCATCTTTACACTACCGGTGCCTCCATTGTTCTGCTAAGCAAGGGGTTCATGCCCGCTAAGAAGATCAGGTGTACACTTGTATGGGTTGACGATGCATATGAGGCGATTGCCTCACTTCTGCAGTTAAGGGAGGAGATGAAGCCCCGGCCGTCGGGTATTGCCGGAAATGCATATGTAGACGACACGGCTGTAGCAGGCGATAATGTATATGTTGGTCACTATGCAGTGATATCAAAAGGGGCTGTTTTAGGCGACAATGTAATCGTACATCCCCAGGCTTACATTGGCGATAATGTCAGGATAGGAAACGGGACCGTTATCCATCCGGGTGTCAAAGTCTATCATGACTGCATAATAGGCAGGGGATGCACCCTGCATGCAGGAGTGGTTGTTGGAAGCGACGGTTTCGGATTTGCACCGCAATCTGACAAGAACTACAAAAAGATACCGCAGGTGGGCAATGTTGTTATTGAAGACCATGTAGAAATAGGTGCAAACTGCACGATAGACAGGGCTATGATGGGTTCGACCATTATCAGGCAGGGTGTCAAGCTTGACAACCTGATCCAGGTTGCCCATAATGTTGAGATCGGCAGAAATACGGTTATTGCTGCACAGACAGGTATTGCCGGATCGACAAAGGTGGGCGCGGACTGTATGATTGGGGGTCAGGCAGGCATTGTCGGCCACCTGACAATTGCCGATGGTACACGCATAGCTGCGCAGTCGGGTGTTGCATCCGGAATTACCGAAAAAAACACTACCGTTCAGGGCTCCCCGTCATTCCTTTACGGCAAATATCAAAGGTCATACGTGCTATATAAAAAACTTCCACAACTTTTTGAGCGGCTTCAAAAGATCGAAGATGAGCTTGACAAGGCGAAACAGTCCGGCAAATAACTGTTATCTCATCAGGGAGAAGATAAATCGTGCATCTTTTCGGGGTAAAATCGGCCCGTTTTTCGGCGATCAATCATACCTGTTTGTACACTGGCCGGGCCAGCAGTCCCCGCCCATTTCATTGCCGGGATAACAGCCTTAAAAACAGTGCCTGAGCTTGGCTGTAAAAGACAGGTATTGACGGTAATTTCATTCCCGGGAGTTCCATATGAACATAGATTTTTCATACATATAGTCTGAAAATTTGTATATTGCACAAATTTTATTCGACGATTAATATACAAGGTAAACGGGCACGGAGATGTCAAAAAAGCAGAAAACACTTAAAAAATCAGTTACCCTGAGTGGCAAGGGGTTGCATACAGGTATGCATGTCGATCTTACATTCAGGCCTGCTCCCGAAGATCACGGCATCGTATTTAAAAGAACTGATATCGAGGGTCAACCCATGCTTCACGCCTGGGCTGAATATGTGTCTGATACTTCACGGGGAACAACAATAGAGGAGAACGGGGTCAAGGTAGGGACCATAGAACATATAATGGCTGCACTTTCCGGACTTGAGATCGATAATACAATAATGGAGATAAGTGGTCCTGAGGCCCCGATAATTGACGGCAGTTCCAAGTTCGTTGTGCGCGCCCTCAAGGAGGCCGGCATCGTTGAACAGGAAAAGGATAAGAACTACTATGAAATAAAAGAAAAAATCGTCTGGGCAGATGAGGAGAAGGGTATTGAGATTGTTATATTTCCTGATGACAGGCTTTCGGTCGATGTGATGATCGATTATAACTCCAAGGTTCTTGGCAACCAGTATGCATCCTTAACACGGCTTCAGGACTTTGAGCATGAAGTGGCCCCCTGCCGCACCTTTGTTTTTTTTCATGAACTTGAGTTCCTTCTGAAAAACAACCTTATAAAAGGCGGTGACCTTGAGAATGCAATTGTAATTCTCGACAAGGAGGTGCCCCAGGATGAGCTTGACCGTATAGCCGACCTTTTTAACAAACCCAGGATAAAAAGAAACTCCGAAGGAGTGCTGAATAACGTCGACCTTTATTTTCCGAATGAACCCGCAAGACATAAGCTGCTTGACATTATAGGCGATATTGCCTTGATAGGGCGTCCTATAAAGGGCAGAATTGTTGCGAGCCGGCCGGGTCATTATGCCAACAACCAGCTTGCACGTAAAATCAGGAGCCTGATAAAAGAGGAGGAGGCCAAACGGGTTTTTCCTGAATATAATCCAGGTTCCGAGCCAGTTTATGATATAAACCAGATAATGGATATCCTGCCGCACAGGCCACCCTTCCTGTTTGTCGACAAAATCGTGGCAATTACCGATTCAACAATAGTCGGTGTGAAAAACGTAACTATGAATGAAGGGTTCTTTACAGGCCATTTTCCCGGGGAGCCCATAATGCCCGGGGTTCTCCAGGTAGAGGCCATGGCACAGGTAGGCGGTATACTTGTATTGAAATCGGTTCCTGACCCGGAAAAGTATTCTACATATTTTCTGAAAATAGACAAGGTCAAGTTCAAGCGTAAAGTTATACCGGGAGACACACTTGTATTCAGGCTCGAGTATCTTGCACCGGTGCGCCGCGGTATAGTTTACATGTTTGGCCAGGCGCTTGTCGGCGATCAGGTTGCCGTGGAAGGCGAGCTTATGGCACAGATTATTAAGAACAAAGAATAGTAACTGATAAATTTATTAATGGACAAATCGCTTAATGTTATTCATCCGGATGCAAAAATCGGCAAGGATGTTGTTGTGGGGTCATTCACAACCATATATGCCGATGTAGAGGTGGGAGATGGTACATGGATCGGACCGAATGTCACTATAATGGACGGCGCCAGGATCGGTAAAAATTGCAGGATCTTTCCCGGTGCAGTAATATCGGCGATACCCCAGGACCTTAAATTCCAGGGAGAGGAAAGTTATGCGGTAATAGGCGACAACTCAGTAATACGGGAATGTGTTACCGTTAACAGGGGCACGGCAGCAATGGGTAAAACCGTTGTGGGGAACAATACTATGTTAATGGCTTATGTTCATGTGGCTCATGACTGCCAGATAGGCAATAATTGCATTCTTGTAAACAGTGTGGGGCTTGCCGGCGAGGTTGAAGTCGGTGATTTTGCAATAATTGGCGGAATGACAGCTGTGCACCAGTTTTGCAGAATTGGGACCCATACAATGGTTGGAGGGGCTTCAAAGGTCAGGAAAGACATCCCGCCATATATCCGGGCATCGCGTGAACCGCTCAGATATGTCGGAATAAACGCGATAGGCCTCAGAAGAAGGAGTTTCAGTAATGAAACTATTTATGCCATACAGGATGTTTTAAGGGTCCTTTACCAGAAGGGGCTGAACACGTCGCAGGCAATTGAAAAAATTCTCAACGAGCTTCCTCAAAGTACAGAAAGGGATACCATTGTCGGTTTTGTCAGGGGATCATCCAGGGGCATAATCAAAGGTTATGACCCGGAAACCGACAAGCATGATGATGATGATGTCTGAACGCAGACCGTTCACTCATTACTGCCGTATGCATTCCATCCTTTTGCCTGCAGAGGTATAAATGACCCGTCATGCGTGACGAGGTTACATCCGGCGTCCGGGTCTGTTATATGGCCTATAGCCCTGATGTTCCTGTTCCCTTTAAGCTTTACGTACTCACCGGGCGATACCGTGAAGAGAAGTTCGTAATCTTCTCCTCCGTTAAGTGCTGCAACAAGAGGGGTTATATTGAATTCTGCAGCAAGTTTTTCAGTCTCGGGATCAACCGGTATATGGTCGGCAAACAGTTTACAGCCCACACCAGATTCGTTGCAGATATGAAGAGTTTCAGATGACAGACCGTCTGATATATCTATCATGGCAGATGGTTGTGCATTCAGTTTCCTGAAGAAATCGATGATGTCGGCCCTGGGTTCGGGTTTCAGTTGCCGCTGCAGCAGATAATCGTAACCCTCCAGCTCAGGCTGGACTTCGGGATTTTCAAGGAATATTTTCTTTTCTCTCTCAAGCAACTGGAGTCCGAGGTAAGCTGCTCCCAGATCGCCGGAAACGCAGATCAGGTCATTCTTTTTCGCGCCGTTCCTGTAAACAAGCCTCTTTTTTTCGCCTTCTCCGATTGCCGTTATGCTTATGGCCATACCTGTGACTGATGTAGAGGTATCGCCGCCGGCAAGGTCGACATCGTAGTTGTCGCACGCGAGCCTGATGCCGGCATACAGGTTTTCTATCTGTTTGAGAGTTAGCTTCGATGAAAATGCAACGGATACAATAATGTGTTTTGGTATTGCATTCATCGCGTAGATATCAGACAGGTTGGCAATAACTGCTTTATACCCCAGGTGCTTCATGGGGGTATATATCAGGTTGAAGTGAATGCCCTCCATAAGGATGTCGCTGGTAGCAACCACGAGCTTTCCCTTATAGTCCATCACTGCTGCGTCATCTCCGGGCCCTTTAAGGGTGCTTTGATGCTTCATGCTGATATCCGATGTAAGATGCTTTATCAGTCCGAATTCACCAAGATCTTCTATCTTTTTTATCTTTTTTTCCATTTTTGTTTTTGGTTGTTGCATTTAACAATTGAAGCAATAAGTTGTTAGTTTTTTGCTAACTTTGCACTTATTTAGATTAATTCAATTTACAGGCCACGGTTCTTATGAATTAACTGACAGAACCATTTATTCAGTGTAACACTTAGCAAAGTTATTAAACCGGATTGATAAATTAACAAGTTTCAGACTTAATATATGCAGAACGAACAGGATCAGATACTAAGCAATGTAACTTCGGGCGATTACAAGTACGGGTTCTATACGGATATCGAGCAGGACTCAATCGGAAAAGGATTGAATGAGGATGTAATAAGAATGATATCTGCTAAAAAAAATGAGCCTGAATTTATGCTTGAGTTTCGCCTGAGGGCTTACCGGCACTGGCTTACAATGAAAATGCCCGGCTGGGCACATCTCAATATTCCTGAAATTAATTACCAGGAGCTGGTATATTACTCGGCACCAAAACAGAAGGCAAAGCTCAGCAGCCTCGACGAGGTTGACCCGGAGTTGCTGGATACTTTCAATAAGCTTGGCATACCGCTTCAGGAACAGAAGCAGCTTGCCGGCGTGGCTGTTGATGCTGTCATGGACAGTGTTTCTGTCAAGACCACTTTCAAGGAAACCCTTGCCGAGATGGGAATCATCTTTTGCTCCTTCAGTGAAGCAGTCAGGGAATATCCCGACCTTGTAAAACAGTATATGGGATCGGTGGTGCCTTATACTGACAACTATTTTGCCGCACTTAATTCGGCAGTTTTCAGTGACGGCTCATTTTGTTACATTCCTAAAGGTGTCAGGTGCCCGATGGAGCTTTCAACATATTTCAGGATCAATGCTGCCAACACCGGGCAGTTTGAACGCACCCTGATAGTTGCTGAGGATGACAGTTATGTTAGTTACCTTGAAGGCTGCACTGCACCCATGCGTAATGAGAACCAGCTCCATGCCGCAATAGTTGAGATAGTTGCCATGGAAAATGCTGAAGTGAAATATGCCACCGTTCAGAACTGGTATCCCGGCAATAAAGAAGGGCAAGGGGGTATATATAACTTTGTTACAAAGAGAGGTATTTGCAAGGGAGATAATTCAAAGATATCGTGGACACAGGTTGAGACGGGATCGGCAGTCACCTGGAAGTATCCTGGCTGCATACTGAAAGGAGATAATACAACAGGCGAGTTCTATTCAGTAGCTGTTACCAATAACCATCAGCAGGCAGACACAGGAACGAAGATGATTCATATAGGGAAGAACAGCAAAAGCATTATTGTTTCAAAAGGTATAAGTGCGGGGGTCAGCAATAACAGTTACCGGGGACTGGTAAAGGTTTTAAGAGGAGCAGAGAATGCGAGGAACTTCAGCCAGTGCGATTCACTTTTATTAGGCGATAAATGTGGAGCACACACATTCCCTTACATTGAGTCAAACAACCAGAGCGCCATTGTCGAACATGAGGCTACTACATCAAAGATAGGGGAGGACCAGATTTTTTATTGTAACCAACGTGGTATTTCAACAGAAGATGCAATTGGCCTGATTGTTAATGGTTATGCAAAAGAGGTTCTTAACAAGCTTCCCATGGAGTTTGCTGTGGAGGCCCAGAAGTTGTTGCAGATTAGCCTTGAAGGAAGCGTGGGATAACGGGATAATGATTATTGCCGTTTGAATTATGTAATTAATAACAGGGAGTAATATTAAAAACAAAGTATATAACATGCTGACGATAAAAAATTTAGTAGCATCTATAGAAGGAGAGGAGATACTCAGGGGAATTAACCTGGAGGTTAAACCCGGTGAGGTTCATGCAATAATGGGTCCCAACGGATCCGGTAAAAGTACACTTGCTTCCGTATTAGCCGGCAGGGAGCTTTACGAGGTTAATTCGGGAGAGGTATTGTACCTTGGTGAGGATCTTCTCGGTAAATCACCCGAGGAGCGTGCCAAGGAGGGTCTCTTTCTCGGATTTCAATACCCGATAGAGATACCGGGCGTGAGTATGGTTAATTTCATGAAGACAGCCATAAACGAAATGCGCAGGCACCGGGGTGAAGAGCCATTGTCTGCCTCTGAGTTCCTGAAAAAGATGAGAGAGAAAAAAGAGCTGGTCGAAATAGACTCATCGCTTACAAACAGGTCTGTCAATGAAGGGTTCTCGGGTGGAGAAAAGAAGAAGAATGAAATATTCCAGATGGCAATGCTTGAACCTAAGCTCGCTATTCTTGATGAAACGGATTCCGGACTTGACATAGATGCTCTAAGGGTTGTAGCGAAGGGCGTAAATAATCTCAAGTCGCCTGAAAATTCCATAGTTGTAATAACCCACTACCAGAGGCTGCTGGAGTATATAGTACCTGACTACGTTCATATATTGTACAAAGGCCGCATTGTACGATCGGGAGACAAGGATCTTGCACTTCTGCTCGAAGAAAAGGGTTATGAGTGGATAAAGAATGAAGAACTTGCCGGCAGGCAGTGAGGGTGCTGTAAATGCAGTGAGAGTGCGTCACACCGGTCTCATGCAGCCAGGTTTTTTCAAAATGAAGTAAATTCCTGATATGAGTACAATAACCAAAAACATAACACTTAAAGAGAGGTACATTAACCTTTATCGTGAAAAGTCAGAGGAGATATCAGCCAATTCTTCCCCATTAATGAATCTATCAAGGGAAGATGCAATAAAGAGTTTTGCTGAGCTTGGGTTTCCCCGGAAGGGAAGTGAAAATTATCTCTATGCCGATATTGA
>SLRB01000324.1 GCA_007131165.1 Bacteroidales bacterium
CTTCGGAAATGGGCGAGTTGAAAAGCCTGTTATATGGCAAAGCTTCAGTAAGTCCGCGATAAACTGCAAAAGCGCCTCCCCAGTCCCTGTTCTCCTCTCCGTAGGCAACAAGAGTAGGGTCTTTGTAAAACCTGTCAATTATAGCCTCAAATATTCCATCTCTCAACTGGTACTGCTTCATTTTGGAGAAGGGTTTGCCTTCATTGTCAAATGCAAACCTCTCCTTTCTGCTTATCTGCTTTACACGCGGGTTTTCTTCCAGGGGAATAAGAGCTTCAGGCTCGCGGTCATCCAGTTTATCGGCCGATCCGCCCGAAAACATCATTTTCCCTATGAGTTCCGGGTGTGCGGCAAGGTCCATCCTCGGAGAAATCTTTTCGTCAACAGACAAGACAAATGCCTTCTCAGTGATGGAGATTATCTTAGTTCGCAGCTCTTCCAAAGCCTCCGTTGTCGTGATCCCGGCCGAAACAAGATCCTTCTCATAGCCCACTATTGAATCGACCTCAAGCCATGCTTCCAGCTCCTCCTTTGAACGGTAGGAACTTGCATCTGAAGGTGAGTGTCCCGAATACCTGTAGGTAAGGGTGTCGAGCAATACCGGGCCTTCCTTTTCCTCAAGAACCTTTATTTTCCTTTCAAATGCATCGATCACCGCAAGTGGATTGTACCCGTCCACCCTCTCGGCATGCATCATATCGGGATTAACCCCTGCACCTACCCTTGCCAGGATATCATAACCCATTGTTTCACCCTGGGTCTGGCCGCCCATGCCGTACTGGTTGTTCATAAAGTTGAATATCACAGGCAACCCGCCCCTGTATTCTCCTTCCCAAAGCGTCCTGAACTGGTCCATCGCTGCAAAGGATATCCCCTCCCATACGGGCCCGCATCCCATGGAAGCATCGCCTATATTGGCCACTACTATGCCCGGCTTTTTATTCACTTTTTTGAAAAGTGCGGCACCAACCGAGATATCACCCGACCCGCCTACAATGGCATTGTTGGGATAAACCCCGAACGGGGTGAAAAAAGCGTGCATTGAACCGCCCAGACCCCTGTTGAAACCGGTGTCCCGTGCAAAGATCTCGGCAAGAGTCCCGTAGAGCAGAAAGTCCGTCGCCAGCTCCTTTACCTCTCCATCAAACCCCTTCTCGACAATTTTCAGTATTGTGCCATTAAAATAGGAGCTCATGATCTTCATCAGACTCTCATCATCCAGCTTATGAATTGCAGAAAGGCCCTTGGCAAGTATCTCTCCGTGACTCCGGTGAGAGCCGAAAATAAAATCATCAACCGTGAGGTGCCATGCCATACCCACTGCTGCCGCCTCCTGCCCTATGGAAAGGTGTGCGGGACCGGGATGGTTGTATTTTATTCCGCGGTATTCGTTTTTTGTCTTGATCTCATGAAGCATGGTTTCGAATTCCCTGATGATATACATATCTCTGTATATCCCTGTGAGATCGTCATCAGAATATCTTTCCTTCTCCTCATTAACTGTCCTGTTATATACATTTACAGGTATTGTACCTAATTTTATTTTCCCCGGTTTACGGACCTTTGCGGGATCTATGAATTGATTTTTTGGCATATTGGTTCACTTAAGCAATTAATAGTATTTAATATTCTCAATCTCTTTCTTTAAGCCGGAAAGAAAAGCTGAAGCAGGTGCGCCATCTACCGCACGGTGGTCATAGGTGAGTGACAGCCCGATAACAGGCACAAAACCTATAGTGCCATCGCCGGTATCTGCGGGCCGGTAAGTTATTGTATTAACCCCCAGTATTCCTACCTGGGGGAGGTTGAGAACAGGAGTAAACATCTCTATCCCGTAAGCCCCCAGATTGCTTACGGTAAAGCCGGCATTTTCAGGATTCAGAAGGTCGGGATCAATATCCCCCTTCCTGCACTCTTCGGCCAATAGCCTGATCCTCCCCGCCAATCCCCCGATATTCATATCATCTGCGTCTCTAATCGCAGGGACCATCAATCCTCTCTCGGTATCAACAGCAATCCCAAGATGAACTTTATTGAAAGTATGTATCCCTTCACCTTCAAAATGAGCGTTCATAAATGGATATTCTTTGAGGGCCCTGACAACCGCGAAACAGACCATATCATTAATGTTTATGCTGGCAGTTTCAGGCCTGGCAGATGATTTGAACTCTTTTCGCAATGCAAGAAGTGTCCTGGCGTCGGCGCTAATGTGGTGTGTAAGCTGGGCAGAGTTCTGAAGGGACTCCTGCATCCTGCGTGCAATCAACCTTCGCATGTTGCTCAGCTTGTTGAATTTATAGTCGCCCCCGGGTTTTCCGGCATCAATGGGTTTAGCCTCAGCGGCGGCACTCCTGACATCCCTTTCTATTATCCTGCCTTTCGGCCCTGTGCCTTTGATATCCCTTACGGGGATACCGAGGCTGCCGGCAATTTTTCTTGCCAGTGGCGATATACGGATCTTTGTGCCCGCATCAGCCCTTTCGGGGACAGTCTTAGCGGCATCAGCTCCACCGGGGATAGATCCGGCTGCCTCTGTTTCATTACCTGCGCCAGCTCTGTGAGGAACTGTTCCCGCATCAGGTACTCCGGGGACAGGCCCAACTTCTTCAGGCTCTGCTGCCGGATCCGGTTTCCCGGAGGCAGGCCCAGCCTCCTGAACGCTTTCCCGCGCGGCCTGTGGCCGGCCGGTCGCAGGCACCAGGTCATCATACTTTTCTCCCTGGCTGCCTATTATCGCAACGGTTTCAAGAACGGGAACCTCATCCCCCTCATCAAAGAATAGATCCAGCAGGACACCATCATCCTTTGCCTCCTCTTCAAAGGCGGCCTTATCTGTTTCATAAGAAAAAAGAATATCCCCCTTTTCGACTTTATCACCTTTTGATTTGTGCCACTGGGTAATTATGCAGGACTCAACACTCTGACCCTGTCTGGGCATAACAACTGCTGATGCCATATAAAGATTTG
Source organism: Bacteroidales bacterium (assembly GCA_007131165.1). Classification (GTDB taxonomy): domain Bacteria; phylum Bacteroidota; class Bacteroidia; order Bacteroidales; family PUMT01; genus PXAP01. The sequence goes on from SLRB01000324.1 coordinate 2,968, forward strand.
TTTAATAATTGAGTTCACTCTATAAAGTATTTTTTTGAGAAAGAATTACCAAAACCAAATCTTCAGGCAACTGTTTATCACTGCAATTAGTATTTGATTTTGTTAAAATAATCATCATTATTCACTTTTTTGAGCAGACTCAAGATAGTTTAGTGTAGCCAACGATTATCATATTTTATTCCGAAAAAGAACAACAAATGTAAGTCTTTAAACTTGTAATTACAAGTCAAAGAAATAATATTTCAGCGAAAAGGAATATTTCACAAATGAAAATTCGCCCTCTGCAAAAGGTCCGGATCCCGGTAAAAACGGTAGTAAATAGAAAAATGCTATCGACAACAGATAGCGAAGCCAGAGTATCAATTTGTTCAAACAGAGTATTCTTTCGGCTACAATAGCGTGGCAATCTAGTGATTGACTTGCGACCAACCCCTAAATACCTGGACGGATCAAAACGAAAAGGCAGAGCCCAATAAAGCTCTTAATCATAGGAGGCATAAAAGAATTATCTGATGTATTTATATATGTTTTATCTCATTTAACAGTTACTAACGGTCTTAAATTAATCATAGAAGAATTTTTAACATTAATCTGACTTGTTATTACAAGACAAAAACATATATTTACAACCATTAGTGCCCGATAAATTTTATTATTAACATGACCAAATCATTATATTTCAGGACATTCAAGCTTATTGTTTTTGTTTTTATTTCGTTTGAAAAATTTAATTAACCGGACACTTGTGATATAGACCATCACTGAAACAATCTGGAAAAAGGTTGTTTCGTTTTAAATTACGCAAATTATTAGTGGTTCAGTTTTTCAAAATTCATTCTGATATACTTCATGTTGTCATCAAGGGTTTCAGCCAATATGCAATATCTGAAATAGTTAGAAATTATGGAAAACGGGTTTTATAATTATCTTACTCCAAGCACCAGCGATAAGGACTGGGGACTGTATATCAATGTGGCAGGCTATGCAGAAATAAATCCCGGCACAATTTATCCACCCAAAGGGCACCCCAGCGGGTACTATTTTACATGGGACTCCGGCAGAAAATTAAATGAATTTCAAATTATTTATATTACTGATGGTTATGGTGTTTTTGAAACACGGGAAAAGACCTGGACAATTTCCCCCGGAACCATAATCACGCTTCACCCGGGTATCTGGCACAGGTATAAGCCAAAACAGAATACAGGATGGAAAGAATATTATGCCGGTTTTATGGGATCATTGGCAAATCAGAATATAATGACCAGGTACAGCCAGTTTCTGACAGATCCTGTGGTTTACATCGGATTCCAGGAAAAAATTCTGGATATCTACAATAGGCTTATCGAGGAGGTAAAAGAAGAGAAACCAGGGTACCAGCAGGTATGTTCAGGCTTGTTAATATACCTTATTGGCAATCTGGTTTCCATAAAAAGAAACAAGGAGTTTGGGGGAAAGGTTATCAAGGAAAAGATCCTCAAGGCCCGGCTGCACATTAAAGGCAACATTGACAACAATATAGATATGCAAGAACTTGCAAGTGACCTGAACCTGAGTTACTCCTATTTCAGAACAATGTTCAAGAAATATACAGGCACATCACCTACACAATACCACCTGATGCTTAAACTGCAAAAAGCACGTGAGATGATTGTCTCAACCAATAAAAGCATTAAAGAGATTTCAAACAAACTGAACTTTAACTCAATATTCTATTTTTCGCAAATATTCAAACAGAAAATGGGGATAAGGCCCAGTAAGCTCCGGAAATGGCCCGATTAACTATTCGTGGTAAAAAACCTCTCTCAGGTCGACCACTACAGGCGAATTGTCCGGGTTAACTTAGATTATGTCGGACATATAACCCCCACCACTTTCGAACAATACCGGTTTTTGGTAACTGATCTGCGGTATTGTTTTCCGAAAGCCTCTGGACCGAAGTCAGTATTAGTGTTTCTTCGTCCAAAAGACTGTAAAAAATTCGCTAAAATCGAACTATCCACCCCTGTAAGAGGTGGCTTTAAGCCCGATTTTTGTAGCGCACCGTGAATTTTTTTGCACACATGCCCTTCGGGCAAAGCCCCTCCAGAAAATGACCGCGATACAAGGGCATATTTTGAAGCACTTTTTTTTAATCTTTGGTAAAAATGTAAACTATATACTCTCCTTCATCAAGCTCGAAATGACCTGATTGCAGACCATCAATCAGTTCGGGATCAAACCTGCTGTCATGTTTTTTTTCAATAAAAACCTGTTGTGATTCATTTACCTGCAATATTACCTCAGCCATACTTCCACGGGGAATTTTTATTTCATACCTGCAGCTATCCGCCCCATCCTTTCTCCAGTTTGATATAATTTCCCCGAAAGGTGAGTGGTAATTTGAATTGACATAGCTGAGACCTTCAGGAGTTGATGGTGATATAATGAATTTTTCAAAGCCCGGATTATCAGGATCCGGCCTGATGCCTCCAAGCCATTTATAGAACCATTCGGATACCGACCCCAACATTGGATGGCAATTAGAATAGGTATCCTCACTTTCCTCCCATGCTTCCCAGATTGTAGTAGCACCCCGGTCTATCATATGCCCCCAACCGGGGTAGGATGTACTGTTAACAATATCAAAGACCAGGTTCGCTGAGTCAATGTGGGAAAGAGCCTCAAGTATATATTTCGTGCCAAATATTCCTGTAATAAAATGCCCTGAAGGAGCATCATTTACAGCTTTCAGCAGAGAGTCCCTTGCCGCATCAATTTCATCGGCCGGAACAATGTCATAGTATAGCAAAGTTGCAAACAGGGTCTGCCTGTTTATCCGGCCTTCCACGGCTTTGTCCCAGAATTCAGCCCTGATAAGGCCCTCGAGTTCTTCTGCCAGATGCATGTATTTCTCCTCGTTTTCCATGTCATCCATTACTGAGGCAAATTCCCTCATTATCCTCGCACATTTCAAATAATGGGTTGTCCCGGTTAATTGCACAGGAACAGGCAAAAGTGATCCATGGTCACTGAGTCCGCTGTTAACAATTTTTTCAGGATGGATCCTTGCTACTTTTTCCATCCATTCATTATTAATATCATAAAGTTCTTCAATTATACCGGTGTCATTATAATATAGATACAGGTAATACTGCGTGATAAGAAAAGCTGATTCCCAGCTGATCCCGCAATACCTTATGCCAACATAGGGGGCAGTGTCAACAAATACGGAATCATTCATTGCATCAATCCAGTCATACACTGTTTTGCGATAGAATGACTGCATGTCGAAATTATAAATATAAGCCTCACTGACAGCATTTAGGTCGCCACCATATCCAAATTTCTCTCTTGCCGGACAATCAGCCTGTACACTGATTAGATTTGCCAGAAAAGTTCTTTCTGTCATGTCCTGTATGGAATTAATAAGATCCGAAGAGGTATAGATATGATTAATATTTGTAACATTATTATGGATGAACAAACCTTCTATGTCGGATTCCTGAGGCATTTTCTCAAGACCGGAAATTTCCATATATCTATATGTATGATAGGTATATTCCGGACTATACCAGGTGTCTGTATTATTACCGATAATATATACATCCGACTGCCAGGCTATATCGGGAGCACCCGGGCCACCCATACTCGGTCTTTTGATCTGGCCACAAACAGCGGTCATTGGATTAAGCGTCCCATCTTCATATATCCTTTCACCA
>SLRB01000227.1 GCA_007131165.1 Bacteroidales bacterium
GATACTGCCTGGTATTACAGTCCCGAAGGCTATATGACCTTTCTCGGAGGTGTAACACATGGTGCCGGTTGGTACAAGATAACCGGGGGGCGGCAGGATTATGTGACATACTACCTGGGAGGAAGAGAGGTTACCATGGAGATAAGCGACACTAAGCATCCTCACCCTTCTGAATTACCTGATTATTGGGAGTATAACCGCCGGTCGCTTTTGAATTATATTGAACAATCAACTTTCGGCCTGAGGGGGAGAGTTACCGATGCTTTCACTGATCAGCCCCTGCGTACAAGGGTGGAGTTGATCTCTCATGACAAGGATTCTTCACATATCTTTTCCTGCCGGCACACCGGCTGGTACTTCAGGCTTGCTGCTGAAGGGAGCTATGACCTTGTTTTCTCGGCCGAAGGTTATCAAAGCCTCACGGTTAGCGATGTTATGATATGGGAACGCGATACTACCCTGCTTAATGTCAGGCTGGAGCCTGTTTCTACCTCGGCCCCGTTGGTGACTGGTGCATCAGGGGCTATCTTTGATATTCATACTTCTGCCGGCGGAGAAACTGTGCTGATCCGGGCAGATCTGCCGGAAAGGTCAACCCTGAACATTGTTTTGCTTGACCGTGCTGGTAGGAAAGTCAGAGATATTTGCAGGGGAGTCAGGGAAGAGGGAACGGCTGTTTTTTCTTTTGGTACCGCAGGTATACCCTCCGGGCTCTACATAATAAGAATTGAATACGGCAGTTATATCACAGGCAGGAACATATTCATCATGCATTGAAGGGGTATTGCCTTAGGTAAAATTGATAACAGAAAATAAATTTAAAAAGATGAGGGGTATATTTTTTTTGTTGTTCTTTTTGGTTGCAGGGTCATTTTACATTCCGGTTTTTTCTTTGGCAGGCGGAACAGGCAGCAATGCCGGGGGTGCCGGCCGGAATGAAAAGCCCGATCTGGTTGTGGGACTGGTGATCGACAGGATGAGATATGATTACGTTGAAAGAATGTGGGACAGGTTTGGAGATGACGGATTCAAAAGGCTTTTTGCCGGCGGTGCCTCATTCGGTAATGCACGATACTCACACCTTGTAAATCAGTCCGCTTCCGGCTATGCAACAATATTTACCGGCTCCGACCCCTCAGTACATGGAATTATTAGTGATTCCTGGTATGACCGGCTCAGGGATGTTATACAGGATGCGGTATATGATGGAAGACAGGCAGCAGTAGGAGGTACTTTCTCAGGCGGGCAGCGGTCGCCGCATTTGCTGATGTCGGCAACTCTGGGCGATCAGCTTCGTATGTCGACCGACTTCAAATCGCGTGTTTTCACGGTGTCAATGAATGATGCTGCTGCTGTATTGTCGGGCGGTTTCTCAGCAAACTCGGCATGGTGGTTCGATAACACAAGCGGGTCGTGGATGACCAGCACCTTCTATACTGATTCTCTTCCTTCGTGGGTACGTGATTTTAACAACGGAATGTTGCCTGAAACTTACCTTGAAAGGGTTTGGGAACCTGTAGGGGACTGGTCACTATACACCGGGTCGGCCGAAGGGCGGAGAGATCAACCGTTCAGGCATGACCTGAGGCGGATGCGAAGGAGGGGGGATGATTACCGGCTTCTAAGGGCCACCCCGTATGGAAATACCTTTACCCTCGATTTTGCAAGGAGCCTGATAGTCAATGAGAACCTCGGTAGGGCCGGAAGTACTGACATGATAATAATTGGTTTTTCCTCTACAAACGAGATTGACAGTTATTACGGAACATTCTCGAAGGAATTGCAGGATGCATATCTGCGTCTCGACAGGGAGATTGCGCATCTGCTTCATTTTTTGGACGATTATCACGGTATGTCGAACGTACTGGTGTTCCTTACATCGGACAGGGGAGCAGGGTATCCTGAGAGTTATAACAGAATGGCAAGGCTGCCTTCAGGCACATTCAGTCCCGGAATGGCCATGACTTTGCTCAGGAGCTACCTTAACGTGACCTATGGCCAGGGAGAGTGGGTTCTGTCATACAATGCCGGAATGGTGTACCTTAATCATGACCTGATCGAGAGGGATAATTTTGAGCTTGATGAGATCCAGCACAGGAGTGCGCGGTTCCTCAACCAGATCAGCGGAGTAGCCGGAGCGGTAAGCGAGGGGGTTATAAGCCGTAATTATTTTTCTTCCGGCATGAACCAACGGGTGCAGTCTGGTTTCCACCCTCCCAGGTCGGGCGATATTATGCTGTATCTTCAACCAGGATGGTACGAGCGCACTATTTCGGGCGACCGCATGGAGCTGGTTGCATATGACCGTCATGTACCACTGGTATTTTATGGTTGGATGGTAGATAATACTGTAATAAGGAGGGAGGTTTCCGTTGCTGATATTGCTCCAACCGTTTCCCTTCTGCTCAATATACCTGCACCTCAGTTTTCTACAGGTAAACCTGTACTGGAGATTTTCAGATGACAGGATGCAGGCATTTGACCGCCTGCATATGCCTGTGTACTGATCCGGTTACCATCCAGGGATAAAATTCAGGCCCAGGATGCCGCCACTTATCCCATCCCTCTGGAACGGGAATGCATAATAGGGTTCAATGATCATTGCCCCGAACAGATTTACCCTGAGCGACAGGCCTGTACTGAATACCGGGAACCTCCTGTCAGGTGAAAAGTCATTGATATCAAATGTGGGCCTGGTTTCTGTTGTCCATGCCACTCCGGCATCAAAAAAGAGCGCCAGCTCTGTAAAAAAGATACCTGACCTTATAACCGCAAGCTGCTCCGGCCCGGTAAATGGCAGCCTCACCTCAAAATTGGCCACAGCCATCCTGCTGCCCAGAAGCTGGTTTATGGTAAAGTCCACATTCTGGAAAGACTGTAGCTGGTAAAACTGGTTTGATGAATACCCCCTGACAAAACCAGGGAATCCCAGGTACATCGGATAGAAAAGGTTGTTTTCGGCAGTGGGTCCGTAACGCCCGGCATGATAGAACCTGAATGCAAAGCTGAGAGGATTCTGGAAATAGTATTGCCTGTAATCAGTCAGTAACTGGTAGAACTCCAGGCGCCCAAAATATTTATCCCCCTGGATCCTGTACCTGTTTCCCCTCATTGGTGATGCCATACCGAAATATGAATTGTCGCCTACATATGCCAGGTTGACCCTGGCCAGGTTGAACCCGGGTGGAGAGTCGATCCGCTCCCTGGACTCACCCCTGTAAAAACCACTTTCGTAGTAGTGGTTCCAACGGTCGATCCTGTAATAGTATCTGGCCATCGACCCGCCGAGTTCAAGCCGCCGGGACATTGAGAACGGATAATAGGCAAAAAGTGAGAGCTGGTCCTCAAAAGTCCGGATATTGTAGAGCTGGAAGTTTGTCCGGAGATAGTATGCCGTACTGTCTTCGTTGAATACTCTCTCTTCTTCAATACCAAGTGAAGCTGTGCGGTATGGGATATGTGAGATTGACGCGCCCCAGTTAATTCTTCTTTTTTGGTTCATATAACTGAACATTCCTCCGAAATCATATATTTCGCCGTTTACTGCCACTGCTCCAAAAAGGGTATTATCACCCAGAATATCGCTGAAAAGCATCTGGACTCCTCCCGACATACCTGTTCCGTAGTAGGAATTTACTGCAATACCTACTCCGGTGTTGCCAATATAGTCGAGCTGAAATCTTGGTTCATACCTCTTTTCGGCGAACTCCTCTTCGGCAAACCGGGGGAAATTATCATTGTCGGCGAGCAACCGGTCGACTATATTGGCCGCAACCCGCTGGAAAGGCGGCAGGGTGGCGGCAAGCATATCAACGGTTCCCGGATCGGCTGGCTCTTCCCTGAAATCTTCAGGCATTGCTGAATAGATGGTGTGATTACCACCCATATAGTATGAATATGTAATCATCCCTGTTTCGCGTGCTATGCTTATTGCAGGAGACAGAGCTGTTATGCCGCTGATGCCAGTAGGATAGTTGGTGGCCCTGAAGACCTCTTCTGTTTCTTTGTCATACCTGTACAAATTCCTGAACCCGTCACTGTCTGACAGGAAATAGATAGATTTACCATCGGCCGAGAAAACCGGGTTGACGTTGTCAGCACCTCTGAAGATGGGGAGAACCCTGCGCCTGTTATTCTCGTGTGTGTCGATCAATCCCAGGTTGAGATTGTATGTAGTGGCTTTTGATGTGTCTCCCTCCTGCTTCATGTCAGTTGCAAAGGCAATGTAACGGCCGTCGGGAGACCAGGATGCGTGGACATATGAGTAGGGGTCGTTGGTGAGCTGTGTAACCTCCCTGGTATCCAGCTCATAAAGGTACAGGTTGTTAATACCGTCAACCAGCCCGGTCATTACCAGGTATCTGCCATCGGGCGACCAGGAGGGGTTGTTCAAGAACGGCACGCCGGGGATACTTATCTCTCTTGTACGCCGGGGCCTGTTAATATCTGCTATAAGAATATGGCTTCTTCCTTTCTTTACCGCTACATATGCAAAGTGCCTGCTGTCGGGCGACCATGTACCCATAGACTCCAGGAAGTTGTAACCGTCAATATCGGTATCACGTGTGGAGCTTGTAAGGCTCCTGACTATACTGCCGTCATCTGTATTTGCAATAAACAGGTCAAGGGTGAAAACATTCTTCTCTGAGAAAAATGCAACATATTGTCCGTCAGGGCTCACCGAGGGCGAAACGTTCATGCTCCCGCCGGTTTCTTCGAAAATAAGTTTTTTGCCGGCCATTTCGGAGTCGGTGTTCCTGATAAGCTCATCATAGTGCATCCTGAATGAGGATTGCCATACATCTGAAAAGGTGTTGGCTCTCATTTCAAGCACGTTCTCTATTGCCCTCTCATAGCCGAATTTGGCCGTCTCAACGAACAGGGGTGTGATTATGGAATCACCCCATGTCCGTGCAACAAATGCCCAGAAGGCATGGCCGAACCGGTAGGGGAAATACCTGTAGCTGGTGGTCATATCCCTCAATGTAGGAAAATCATCATTTATTATGGCATCGCGCATCCACATTGCAGTGTTGGGATCGACGCTTCCGATTGACATGTACTCGGCCATCCCCTCAACAAACCAGAGGGGAAGGTTTCTTATTGAATACATATTCATTGTGTCTTTCCTGAGAAGCTCATTGAACTGGAATGCGTGTACGAGTTCGTGCCCCAGTACATGGTCGGTCTGCCCCCTGGTTTCCAGTACCGGCATTACCACCCTGTTTTTGAGCGATTCGGTTACACCGCCTGTTCCTATACCTATAACACTGCTTACAGCTGTAGTTTGCTGGAAATCAGGATGGTTTTCATATATGATCAGGGGGTTCCTTGGTTTTATCGTATCCCCCAGGGCCCTGGCGTGCCTGTAATACCACTTTTCACTCATCTGTGCTATCTCTTGAAGCACCGAGTCATTTTCAAAATAGTGGTATATGTCAAAATTGGGTGTCTGGAAGACCTTGAAATCGAAAGTCTTGTACCCTGGCTTAGTCCGTCCGAAACCCTGTGCGTTCAGGTCATTCACCGCAAATAACATCAGACCAACCAAAAACAGCAGGCTAAACCTGGCATACCCCGTGCCACTGTATCTATTCCTGTAGGTGACCATATCCGTTTGATTTTTTTAACAGGCAATTAGCAAATGATCGTTAATATAATATAATAACTCAAAAATGTACCAAATTGTATGCCATAAACAAATAATAGAAACAGATTGTTTAGCGCGAAGAGGCATCCGCAAGCAAAATGTTTAATAAAATAAGTTAAAATGTAAACAAAATGGCGGAAATATAATTAACAAAGCCGTAAATGCCTGTTTTTGCTATTGCCTTGAGAACTCAACTTCTGCCCTGGTCACATTCACAGTTACAACATGGTACGGCTGGGTAAGTGCCATGCTTACCATATCTCCAGGGGCCGGGGATTCTGTTTTATATTTAACTGACAATTTGTTGTTTTGCAATGAAGCATCAACAATCTCTATGCTGTATCCGCCGGTAGACCTGGTACCAAGGAAAACACCGATCACGGTTTCCCTGCTGAAATCGATGGCTGGAACCTCCGGTACCGGACGGGTATCACGATGGATCATGTCCCACAGCTCTTTCCAGGTGGAATCTGAGGTTACTGCAACATATTTCCGGTCTTCAATACCGCAGTAAGCACCACCGGCTATGTGCGTTATCGCTATCTCCTGCATATCTTTTGTTTCGTTGCTGTTTGCAGTCATTGCAGTTCTTCTGTGGCAGGAGAAAAATATGCCCGCCACACAGCCAAGGACGGCAAGAAGATACAACAGGCAGCTTCTTTCAGGTAACTTCAAAGGTTTCTCCACTGTTAAGAAGGTCATCTACACATTTTATTTTCGATTGCTCCCGGGCCGATTCAACCTGAACCTCTATCATATCGTCATATGTTTCAAATTCGGCCGACCTGATAACACCCATTGCCACCGGAAGGTCGGGGGGACCCATCTTCCCCAGCATCCTGTGTATGCCCGGGTTTTTCTCGTAACGGTCATGAATAAGTATATCTTCCATTTCCACCCCGTTAAGTCCGACAACTACTCCCTGAAGCTTCTGCCCCTTCAGCTGTATCCCCTTTTCTTTGTTTTTGCCGTATAGCATGGGTTCTCCGTGCTTCAGATAGATCTGGAAGTCATC
>SLRB01000142.1 GCA_007131165.1 Bacteroidales bacterium
TCCATACCGGTCCTGTTATTGCAGGTGTGGTAGGCCATAAAAAGCTATCATACGATATATGGGGAGATTCTGTAAATACTGCAAGCAGGATGGAATCATCTGGAGAACCCGGAAAGATAAATATTTCAGGAAGCACTTTTGAACATATCAGGAAATTTTTTACTTGCGAATACAGAGGCAAAATGCCTGTAAAATACAAAGGGAACATAGACATGTATTTTGTAAAGGGATTTCGACCTGAATTATCAGTCGATATGAGGGGCGAAAAACCAAATGAACGCTTTTTTCTCAAATTACAACTATTGCGGCTATGTGATATAGAAGATATATATCTCAGGAAAATTGAAGAAGAAATACCGGCAACACTTTATTTTCATAATCACAGATATTGTGTTGACCTGCTGACAAGATGCGAGCTTCTTTTTGGTTCAGAACATCTTTCAGAAGAAGAAAGGCTGATAGTGAAAACAGCTGCAATCTTTGATTGCTACAGCTACCTGAAGGGATATTCACAGAGACACATATATACACAGCACCTTCTACGTGAAATCCTTCCAAAATATCATTATACTGAATACCAGGCAATAGAAATATGCAACCTGATAAACAGCCCTTTCTATCCGCCTGAAGCTAAAACCATCAGCGAAATGGTTTTTTCAGATGCGAGGCTGGCATTTCTTGGAAAACAAGGTTTTCAGGAAGCGGCTGTTAACCTCTATCAGGAGCAGAAAGCCTATGGAAAAGTTCATACTGAAAAAGAGTTCACCTCAGTTTTCGGCAATTTTCTCAGGTCTTTTAATTTCTATACACTTACAGCAAAAAAGCTGGCAGAAGTGCCATCCGGCCAGCAACTTGATGCATTAAACAGTATTGTTGACCTGCCCGGAGTACACCCAAGGTGCAGTAAAGCGGCAAAGCAAAATGACATATGAGTAGCTGACACACTCACAAACAACCCTTTGATAGTGTAATGCCAGGAATTGGCCGTTACATATTTCCATTGGCATTTCTTTTATTATGTTTAAATTTGGCGAAAAAACATAAGCAATGGAAAATACAGACTGGAAAAACTTACCGTTCGGCTACATAAAAACCGACTACAATGTACGCTGTTACAACAGGGATGGCAAGTGGGGAGAGCTGGAAATAACATCAAAAGAACATATCGACATCCACATAGCTGCAACATGCCTTCATTACGGGCAGCAGGCATTTGAAGGAATGAAGGCTTTCATGGGTAAAGACGGGAAAATAAGGATTTTTCGCTGGCAGGACAATGCAGAAAGGATGGCTGATTCAGCCGGGGGTATCTATATGGCCCAGGTACCACCCGGGCTTTTTAAAGAAGCAGTAGTCAAAACCGTACTGATGAACAAACGCTTTATCCCTCCACATGGCACCGGGGCTGCTTTGTATATCAGGCCGCTGCTTCTGGGCACCGGGGCTCAGGTAGGTGTAAAGCCTGCAAACGAATATATGTTCATGGTTTTTGTTACACCCGTGGGGCCATATTTCAAAGAAGGGTTCAACCCGGTAAAGATTGCAATAGTTAAAGATTCTGACAGAGCAGCTCCTCTTGGAACGGGCCATATAAAAGTCGGCGGCAACTACGCTGCAAGTCTGCGGGGTGTTATGAGGGCTATTGATGCCGGATACGGTTCACCCATGTATCTTGATGCAAAGGATAAAAAATATATAGACGAAATAGGTGCCGCCAATTTCTTCGGCATCAAAAACAACACTTACATTACACCAAAATCAGACTCTATCCTGCCTTCGATAACCAACAAAAGTGTTATGGCAATTGCAGAAGATATGGGACTGAAGGTTGAGCGAAGGCCTGTTGCCATAGATGAACTTGAAACTTTTGAAGAGGCCGGAGCATGTGGTACAGCAGCAATTATAGCACCAATAGGAGAAGTTCATGATCTGGATACGGGAAAAACCATTTACTATGGTAAGGACGGCAAGCCAGGGCCCATATCCACTGCTATTTATAACAAACTACTGGGCATTCAGTTTGGTGATGAAGAAGATAAGTTCGGCTGGACGGAAATTATAGGCTGACAGGGACAAAAACCTGGTAAATATTAAAATGGTATTGTAAAACCAACGTTATTTTTGCAGTTGAGCTTTAAGCAAAATAAATTCACCTCATAAATTTTTTATGAAGAAGGATCCGAAAGTTGTAAAAAGACGTCTGAGGAGTTCATACTTCATATCCATAATCAGCATCTCACTGCTTCTGTTTATGGTTGGATTAATGGGATTCCTTGTTCTGAACGCGAGGAACCTTTCCGAGTATGTTAAGGAAAATATCAGCTTTTCGGTAATACTGGAGGAGGATATCAAAGAAGTTGATATCATCAGGATACAGAAAAACCTGGACGCTGCCCAATATGTAAAATCATCAAGATATATCACTAAAGAAAGGGCAGCAAATGAGCTTGAAGAAATGCTGGGCGAAGATTTTATAACTTTCCTCGGGTATAATCCCCTCTCACCCTCCATTGAAGTCAACCTTTTCGCAGCCTAGGCAAATCCTGACAGCATTTCGGTAATTGAAAAGGATATAGAGCAATTTAGTTTTGTACAAGAAGTTTATTACCAGAAATCGCTGGTACATCTGGTTAATGAAAATATCCGCAGAATAAGCATCATACTTACAGGTTTCAGCCTGATGCTTTTGCTTATTAGCCTGTCACTTATCAATAACACTATAAGATTGTCGGTTTACGCGAGAAGGTTTATTATCAATACCATGAAACTTGTCGGGGCAACAAATTCTTTTATCAGGAGGCCCTTTTTATTCAGAAGCGCAGCTCATGGGTTCTATGCAGCTATAATGGCCAATGCACTGATGTTCGGGCTGATCTATACAGTGCAGAAAGAGTTTGCAGATCTATTGAGCTTTAATGATATCCAGACAATAGGGCTCCTTTTCATTTCCATTGTGATTCTGGGTGTTATCATAAACTGGATATCTACCTTCTTTGCTGTTAGCAGGTACCTGCATATGAAAACTGACGACCTTTATTATTAGCGACCGTTGATTTAATAATTTATACAACTATAAATGGCAAAAAAAAGAAAAGAAGCACCAAAATCCTTTGATTTTCCCTTCGCAAGGGAGAATTACAGGCTGCTTATTACAGGCATCATTATAATTATTGCCGGGTTTCTGCTCATGATAGGTGGAGGATCTGACGACCCCAACTATTTTAACCCCGAAATATTCAGTTTTCGCCGTATTACGCTGGCGCCGCTGGTTACCGTTTTTGGTTTTGTCTTTATTATTTACGCAATAATGAAAAAACCCAAAGGTGCAAGCCAGGATAAACAAGAAAAGTGACCAGGTTCCGTTATCTGTTGATATGAATTCCTGAACATTTTCCAGATTCGCATAACACAGGTATACCCCAAGCCAGGGGTTAACCTGCAAGTTATTTTATTATGTTAAATTTTTTACCTGCTTATTTTTTTACATACTATGACCTGGGTTGAAGCATTGATTCTCGGACTGCTGCAGGGGCTGACAGAATTTCTACCGGTAAGCAGCAGCGGACATTTAGAATTAGGTAAAGTACTATTGGATATTGAAGCAAAAGAAAATCTTACTTTTTCAATACTGGTGCATGCTGCCACAGTACTGAGCATTATTGTCGTGTTTTTTGATGATATAGTGAAATTAGCATCAGGATTGCTTAAATTTGAGTGGAATGAGGAAACAAAATACTCATTCAGGATAGCGTTATCAATGATACCGGTTGGAGTGGTCGGCATCTTTTTTATGAGCGAAGTTGAAAGCGTTTACACGGGAAATATTGTATTTGTGGGAAGCATGTTGCTCATAACGGCAAGCCTGCTGCTACTCACATATCTTGCAAAATCGAAAGATAAAGATGTAACCTGGCGCGACGCATTTATTATGGGCCTGGCCCAGGCATTCGCAGTTCTGCCGGGCATCTCAAGGTCAGGAGCAACAATTGCTACAGGGCTGTTTTTAGGTGTCAGGAAAGACCTGGTAACCAGGTTCTCCTTCCTTATGGTATTGGTTCCGATAATAGGGGCAACAGTATTCGACATTATCAGAGATAATGACCCTGCCCAGATTACCATTGGCTTCTTTCCCCTGTTAACAGGTTTTATTGCAGCATTCCTTTCCGGTTTGTTTGCATGTAAGGTTATGCTTAATATAGTAAGGAAGGGAAAATTGTATTACTTTGCAATTTATTGTATTATAGTGGCTTTGTTGGCCATATTCCTGGGATAAGTTTTGACGATGACAGTTACTGAAAAAGATACCGGCCTGCTTAGAGGTGGAATAATCCTCATAAACAAACCATACGGCTGGACATCATTTGATGCAGTTAACAAGGTTAGATCAGTATTAAGGAAATATTATGGTATACGCAAGATCAAGGTTGGCCATGCGGGTACTCTTGATCCGCTTGCAACCGGACTCGTAATTATCTGTACCGGGAAAATGACCAGGGAGATCAGCCGGTTCCAGATGATGGAGAAAGAGTACATAGCAGACCTCATACTTGGTAAAACCACCCCGTCGTTTGACTTGGAAACACCGGTTGACAAAGAGTATGAGACATCACACATAACAATGGAGCTGATCGAAAATGCACTGGAAAAATTCCGGGGTGACTTTGACCAGGTCCCGCCACTGTTCTCTGCTAAATTCATTGACGGGAAAAGAGCTTACAAGAGAGCAAGAAAAGGCGACGATATAGAGCTTCCCGCCACAAGGGTAAGTATAAGGGAGCTGGAAACAGAGCATTTTGAATTACCTGAGCTACGATTGCGCATTTCATGCAGTAAAGGAACGTATATAAGGTCTCTTGCCAGAGATATTGGAAGAGAAGTTCAAAGCGGTGCATATCTTTCGGCTCTGCAAAGGACGAGAATCGGCGATTATTTGCTGAAAGATGCTGTTTCACCTGAAGAATTTCAAAATAAATACGAATAAATATAACAAAACAGGCGTTATTACGTATAAGAGGCTCTTATAACAGAGTTTCAAGTTAAGTATATAAAAAAGATGATGGAGAGAATGAAATTATCACGTTACAAGTACAATCTTCCGGAGAACCTGATTGCAAAATATCCAGCTGAAAATCGCGACGAATCAAGGCTTATGGTGCTTCATCGCGACACGGGCAAAATTGAACACCGTATCTTCAAAGAGATAATAGAGTATTATGACGATCAGGATGTCATGGTGTTCAACAACACCAAAGTCTTCCCCGCAAGGTTACTCGGGAATAAAGAAAAAACAGGTGCTGAAATAGAGGTTTTTCTTCTTAGAGAGCTCAACAGGGAACAACGGTTATGGGATGTACTCGTTGACCCGGCCCGCAAGATAAGGATCGGCAACAAACTGTACTTTGGAGAGAATGACATACTGGTGGCCGAAGTGATTGACAATACCACATCCCGCGGAAGGACACTGCGTTTCCTTTACGACGGGCCTTATGAAGAGTTCAAGGAAACTCTTTATAACCTTGGTGAAACACCACTGCCAAAATTTATCAAGAGGGAAGTGGTGCCTGAAGACCGCGAAAGGTACCAGACGATCTTTGCAAAACATGAAGGCGCTGTCGCTGCACCTACTGCAGGAATGCATTTTAGCCGGGAACTCCTTAAAAGACTTGAAATTAAGGGCGTTGACTTTGCCGAGATAACACTGCATGTAGGCCTTGGTAATTTTCGTACGGTCGACGTAGAAGACCTGACCAAGCACAAAATGGATTCAGAAAGGATTATCGTTTCCGAAGATGCTGCCAATAAGGTAAACCAGGCAAAAGAGAAAAGGAAAAACATATGTGCAGTTGGAACCACCGTACTGCGCACACTTGAAAGTGCCGTATCAACAACAGGCTTGCTGAAGCCATATGACGGATGGACCAACAAGTTTATATTTCCGCCCTATGAACCTCAGGTTCCTGATTCGATGATATCCAATTTCCATCTGCCACTTTCTACAATGCTGATGATAGTTTCATCCTTTACCGGTTTTGAATCTTTGTTCAAGGCCTACAAGGTGGCAATAAAAGAAAAGTACCGTTTCGGAACCTACGGAGATGCGATGCTGATATTGTAACTTTAATGCCTGCCTTAAGTTGCGCCCGGCTGCATTGCCAGGCTGATGCAGAAATTTCAGCAATTGCCTTCAACAAGGCAAAATGATTTGCACCTGCTTCGTTCCAGTAATCGATATGCTATTCCCCGAAAGGGATAATATCCTCCAAAAGCCGGCCCGAAGGTGCAGTTCAAGCAGCTTCTGGGAGTGGGCCTGTCATACAGATTTTAAACTGCTGACTGTGCGCGTATTATTATAGCAAATGTGCAGTTTTTGGGTTTTCAAACAGGCCTAAACCGCCCTGATCATCAGCCAATGGTGTCATAAAGCTGTGTGACTTTGAAATACAAACAGGCTTTCATTGCCCGAATTGTATGCTTTTGCATTCCTGAAGCTTTATGATTATGGCTCTTATCCCGTATTAGTCCGCCAAAACCAGCCGTTAACATGTGACAAACAACCATTTATCAAAAAAACCGGTCATATAAGATGGCCGGTTCATATATTCTTATCTACGCCCTTATTATCAGTTACTTATAAAAATAATTTTATTTAAATATAA
>SLRB01000305.1 GCA_007131165.1 Bacteroidales bacterium
TGACACTCTTCACCTCAATCTCCCTGATCCTGTCGATATAATCCCTTACCCGGTCATTATCCTCAACATCAAGCACATGTGTGGCACTGAAAGGATAAAGCACGGCATCCTTGAGACCCTGTTTTACCTCTCCTGTTTGCTCTACGGGAGCCTGAACCGTGGTCCTTAGGGTTGTGTCAAAATTGGTAGTCAGGGAATCACATCCGGTAGCGGCAAGCAGCATGATTAACAGTACTGCCAGACCCGATATTTTCTTAATCATAGAAATGAATGGTTTGTTTGTTATTAGTTAAGTATAGTTAATGAGTAAAAATACGGTGAAATAAGTATTGTATAAAATTTTTTTGACCAAGGTATATTTTAAGGTGACAACCGGTTCCGGCGCCTGTTTCAATTTACATGGCTTTCTGATCCCCAGCCTCTTCGGTTACTGCAGGCATTTCATTAATTTTTATAGCTTTGCAGCTTGTTCATAATTTAAAATATGCCTGTAATTGCAGAATCTCTCTCCCCCGCGCATTGGGCGATGCTGATTATGGTCGCACTGTTTGTCGGTATGTCAAAAGTGGGTATCTACGGCCTCGGTATGCTTGCAGCCCCTCTGCTCGCAGATATGTTCGGTGGCAGGGTGTCGGCGGGGCTCCTGCTGCCCATGCTGTCGATGGCCGACATCATAGCAGTGATATACTACAACCGTCATGCAAGCTGGCCGCACCTGTGGAAATTATTTCCTTTTGCAGCAGGAGGCGTTATTGCTGCCATATGGGTAGGTGCGGTTGTTGACGACAACACCTTCAAGATGCTGATGGGTATATTTATACTTGGAGGTATACCGGTAATGGTATGGAGAGAGAGAATGAAAAACACACGGCCCCTTCCCGGTAACTGGTGGACTGGTAGTTTTTTCGGCATAACGGGAGGATTCAGTACTATGATAGGAAACACTGCAGGACCGATCATGAGTCTCTATCTGCTCGCCATGCAGCTTCCCAAGAATGTACTGATCGGAACCGGAGCCTGGTTCTTCCTGGTAATAAACCTCTTCAAGATCCCGTTCCATGTCATTATCTGGGAAACCGTCACCATCAACTCATTCACCGTTAACCTGATGATGCTTCCGGTTATAATCCTCGGCGGTATACTTGGCATCAGGCTGGTGCGTATCATTCCCGAAAAGCCGTTCCGATGGTTATTAATAATTATGACTACCCTGGCCTCTGTAAGATTGTTTATTGGCTGACATCTGCCAGTGCCGCCCTAATTCTGCCCCTGCCAGCTATGAGGTTGCAGAAAGTGAATGGGTAACAGGCAGCAGATTTTTTTAAAAATATCACTAATTTTAACGAACTTCGCAGTTTGTAAGAACAGAAAACCAAATACTGAAAAACAATGAGCACTAATCTTATTATTATCCTGGTCGCAGCCTTTATCGTATTAATGATAATTTTCACCTACAACAGACTCGTAAAGCTGAGGAACAACCGCGAAAATGCATTTGCCGACATCGACGTGCAGCTCAAGCAGCGCCATGACCTCATACCCCAGCTTGTTGACGCTGTCAAAGGCTACATGAAGCACGAAAGCGAGGTGCTGACGAATATCACAGATGCCCGTTCAAAGGCTATGGGCGCAGGAAACATAAACGAAAGGATAGATGCCGAGAACCAGCTTTCAGGGGCCCTGGCCGGATTGCGGGTTGCCGTTGAGGCATACCCGGACCTGAAGGCTAACCAGAACTTTATGAACCTGCAGGAGGAGATATCAGATGTTGAGAACAAACTTGCCGCATCAAGACGTTTCTTTAATTCGGCCACCAAGGAACTGAACAATGCCATCCAGGTTTTCCCGGCAGTACTTTTTGCAGGAATGTTCGGTTTCAAAAGGCAGCCGATGTTTGAAATCTCTTCTGAACAGAGGGCGGCTCATGAACAGGCGCCAAGGATCAGTTTCTGACATAAATACTGTTTTCTTAAGTATTAACATCCTAACAAATTATCAATGAAGTACGTTGGCCTCCAAACCCAGATTTGGAAGAATAATATCAGATCCACCATCCTTCTAATGATGTTTCCGCTTGTTATCCTTGGCCTCGCATGGCTGTTTATCTATTTTACAAGGCCGGAATATTATACGATTGATGATGTAACCAATACATTCCTGGGTGTAGTGCCATGGCTGGTAGCAGGAGTGCTTGTCTGGTTCCTTATAGCCTGGTATGCGAACACCTCGATGATACGAAGGGCTACCGGGGCAAAACCCCTCGAAAGGAAAGAAAACAAGCGGGTTTACAACCTTGTTGAAAACCTTACCATTGCAGCAGGTATGAAAATGCCAAAAGTGAACATCATAGAGGATAACTCCCTTAATGCTTTTGCCAGTGGTATCAATAACAGGACTTACACCGTAACACTTTCGCGCGGCATTATAAACAAGCTCAATGACGAAGAGCTGGAAAGCGTTATAGCACATGAGCTCAGCCATATAAGGAACAGGGATGTCCGGCTGCTGATAGTTTCTATCATTTTTGTCGGTATTTTCGCCTTTCTCGTCGAGATCATGCTCCGCTCACTTTTCTACTCAAGCATGGGAAGAAGAAGAGGCGGAGGAGGAGATGGTAGGGGACGTGCAATAGCCATGCTTATAGCCCTGGCACTTGCCATTGCAGGGTTCTTCATTACCTCACTGTTCAGGTTTGCCATATCGCGTAAGCGTGAATATATGGCCGATGCAGGAGCCGCCCAGCTCACCAAAAGGCCCCGGGCACTGGCTTCTGCTCTCCGGAAGATATCGGGAAACTCAAAAATTGAGGCTGTTTCCAGAAAAGATGTGGCACAGCTGTTCATCGACAACCCCCCGGAACCAAAAAAGGACCTGTTTTCTTTCTTCAATGGTTTGTTTGCTACACATCCTCCGATTGAGAAACGAATAGCTGTTCTGGAACAGTTTTAGGAATCCCTGGCTTAATATGCCCTGAGATCATGTTTGAAGCAGTGGCCCGGGTGCTATTTTGCGATCAAACCGAAGGTGTAACTGTTGATACTGTAACCAGAACCATTCAGGCTTACTGTCAGGCTCTTTCCCTTGTCATATGAATAAATCAGGGCAATTCTCGCCTGAGGGGCGGTAAAATAGGATATGTCAGGCACAAATATATGACCCTTCTTGTCAGTGTGCTTTGATGCAATTTCTGCAAGTTTCTCAGCACCTTCTTCACCGCCGCTGACAGCAATAAAGAAAGGGTTCTTGGCTATTTTGTCCCATTTCAGGGAACCCGTTTCAATTTCATCTACAGGTACCCTGGCACGAACTTCATTCAGCTTCAGTCTGGATAAAAGACTATCAACATCAACTACAGCATCTCTTTGAAACGCTGGGTGATCTATAAAACATACCTCCTTTTTCCGGGGCAAATAGAGGATGCCTGTATAGCCCACAAAGTACTTTGTAGTCATTACCTCCTTGATCTCTTCAGCCCTGGGTGTATTTGTATCGTAGTAATGATGGATAAATGAGGTCAGTTCAGGAAAGGTCGGTGCAATGTACCTTTCGTGCCTGATGTTCTCAAGCAGGGTTTTGGAATTTGCCGGTCCGAAAAAAGGATGTCTTGCCGCCAGTTTTTTTCCCTGGTGAGGGAACTCCATTTCTGTCTGTTCCATCGTAGTGATATATAAAATATGAAGTCAATGATTTTTTTAATAAACACGCACCAAGTTACCAATTTTATCCCAAAGCAAAAACCAAAATCAAAAAAGTCTGCGATACATGTTTTTAAACATCAGCATGTGCCAGGTACTGACTGCCGTCATTTTCCATGATCTGCGCCGGTATGCTCCCAGCCGGCAATGGTCGGCCTTCAGATAATATATCAAAAAGCTTTGTGTGGACTTCCTGGTGAATATATCCACAATAAGTGCGCAAAAACATTTTACAAAAAGACATCAACAATCCGGCCCTGCAACCTGATTACATGCTACATACGCATTATTAACCAACGACCGGTCAGACTTTGGCACATTTTTCTCTCCTGATTAGTCACAATTAATCATTTATAAAAAACTTGAGTTATGGACAAACTTGAATTTAAAGGAACATGGAATGAAGTAAAAGGTAAGCTAAAGCAAAAATATGCTCAACTTACAGAAGATGATCTTGTTTACGAGGAGGGACTGGATGATCAGCTTATTGGGAAGCTTCAGAAAAAGCTTGGTAAAACCCGCGACGAAATTATTAAAGAGATAAAATCAATCTGATACCATTTCTTATCCAGCACCTTCACGGCATAAAGATATGCCGGTGGCAAAAATCACAAAAGGCTAATACCTGCCTGCATTATTTAAGCAGGGCGGGTAACATCTTACTGTAATTTAAAAATATAACAAATGAGAAAATTCGGAATCGTACTAATTATCCTGGGAATAGTTATTACTGTGTTTTCAGGGATTACTTTCCAGCAGGAAGAAAGCATCGTCGAAATTGGTGATGTTGAAGTTACCAGGGAAAGAGAAAGAGAAGTTAACTGGCCACAATGGGCAGGTGTTGTCGTTGTAGTTGCCGGTGTTGTAGTATTCCTTGCCGGGCGTAAAAAATAAATATCTCCCGCAATCAGACATATCATCTTAAATCCAAATAGTTATGAATTACAAATTAGCTGAACTGAACTATTCATATGATGCTCTGGAACCTCATATCGATAAGGAAACCATGGAGATACATCATTCAAAACATCACCGGAAATACGTTGATAAATTTAATGAGGCTGTAAAAGGCACAATATGGGAGGGAAAGGAACCGGAGGATATTTTTCCGGAAATCTCATCAGTCGAGAAAAGTATTGCAACAAACGCAGGTCAGGTATATAACCATAACCTGTTCTGGGAGTCAATGACTCCTGACAGTCCCGGCAAACCAGACGAGCCTCTGGCAGAGGCTATTAACAAATACTTTGGCAGTTTCAATGATTTTCAGGAAGAATTCTCCGGTGCTGCAGCCACACAGTTTGGCTCCGGATGGGCATGGCTCATAAAGGATGGTGATAAGCTGGTAATATCATCAACCTCGAATCATATAAACCCACTTATGGATATTGCTGAAATAAAAGGGTTTCCCCTTTTTTGTATCGATGTATGGGAACACGCCTATTATCTTAAATACAAGAATATGCGCCCGGTTTTTATTGAAGCTTTCTGGAATATTGTTAACTGGGATGAGATAAACAGACGATACAAGCAGGCATAAAACAAAATGATAATATTCTGTAAAAGACCAAACAGTCATCATTAGACAAAATAGCAGGCAAACAGGTAGTTATGGATGAACCAGTAAGGATAATACAGATAAGCGATATTTACAGCGAAACAGGAAGCATAATACCCTGGGGGCTGAACCTCGCCAAACATACCGGGTCGGAAATTGATATACTGCATATCATTGACCCGCGTGATAA
This sequence comes from Bacteroidales bacterium, assembly GCA_007131165.1. GTDB lineage: Bacteria > Bacteroidota > Bacteroidia > Bacteroidales > PUMT01 > PXAP01. The sequence goes on from SLRB01000305.1 coordinate 5,444, forward strand.
ACATGGTGTGGAAAGCCCGGAAAGCGATTCCCAGAGTATTTCACCAGGCGCTAAACTGTCCCACGAGGAGATCCTGAAAAGGGAAAAAGGCAAAGCAGCACAGGCGCTTGACAAACTTCTGAGCAAGGAAGCATCGCGTTTAAACTACCCGTTGAAAATAAATACCATAATAGAAACAGAATACCTGGAAGAGGGAATAAAAAAGGTATGCAGAGAACGCCACGGGTCATTGCTGATTACCGGTTCAGACCCCGGAGACACCCCTTTGACTGATGAGGATGAATTGCTTTCTGTAGGTCGTGGCCTTGCCACACCGGTATTTATAATTCCTCCCGGAACCAGTTTTCAAAAACCTGACAAAGCATTTATGCTTGCAGATTATTCAGAATCCCCGGGAAAAGAAATGAATGATTTGTTTGACTGGCTTACTCCGTTTAGTCCCCTTCTAAATGCAGGCTGGGTAACAAAGAAAATGGGTAACTATGTTAAGCTGGAATTAGCTGCAAAAAGATGGGAAAAAGCAGTCACAAAACTTATCGATCCTGGTATAACCATTAAAACAACCCAGTTAAAGGGAGAATCTTTTATCAAAGCAGTGGAAAACTATGTGCATCGCAATAAATTCGACTGGATAATTATCCCGAAAAGCATAAAAGGATCTTCAAAAAAAATATTCTCAGCAGATATCTGTAAAAAACTTATCTCATCTATCAATAAGCCGGTGCTGTTATACTAAACCAGTTATACCTTGTCCGGTCTGGCTTGTTGCTAAAGTACAAGCCAGGCTGGGATAAGGGAAAAGATTAACCTGCCCGGGGGCATGGACGAACCTGCTCAGGGTTATGAACGAACCTGTTCGAACCTGCTCAAGGTCATGGACGAAAATAACCATGCAACCTCATCTAACCGGAAAACCTCTCTCTGTTGGAAAGAGTTAAAATATTCTTAAGCTTCACCTTATTATCTGTGCTCAACCACCTTTCCCTGAAATTGTCTCTTTCTGTTAATGAAGCCAGGCAATCAAGAGCCTCAAATTGTGGAATCTTTTTATCCCTTGTCCCTCCCAACAGGAAAACGACTTTTATATCATTCTTATTCTTATTGAATTTAATCCCGTTTTTACTTCTTATAATCATCAGAAATATCTTATCATTACCCTCTATTATAATATGATGAATAGCAGAAAAATCAGTAA